>SBFN01000209.1 GCA_006226895.1 Deltaproteobacteria bacterium
GGCCATGGTAGCGTAAGGTCCAGGCAAGCCGGGCGGCATAGGGGTTGCTATCTTCGGCATAGGTGATCACCGTGGTTTCAGGTGTAATGCCGAACTCCTGCATCAGTGTTTCGAAAGCTGTGGTGGTAGGAACCAAGCTCTTAACACCGTTACGCGTGTCGAGGAAGCTGCTGCGAGGAAGGTGATGAGCTCCTTCAATGTGCCCCAGGATGAAGAGCGGGGTCTGGCGAGCGTCGAGAATGACAACCCTGGAACGGTTCTCGGCCAACCAGTCTGTTTGTACAAAGTAATCTCCAAGATCTGCACTTGCCAGTGCCGGAAGGCCGGCCAGAAGTAAAATGGTGAGCGTGATGAGCTTTTTGAGTGACTGCATGATTGTCTCCTGTTGTTGAGTTTTTCAATGATGAATAAATCATGTAAACAACGGTGTCAAGATGTTTTTTAAAAAAAGTAAACTACTGTAAGTTGATGTAAAACATAATCGTGGTTTTAAAGGCTGTAATATTAGTTACTTGCCATAATCTTGAAGGAGAAATTGTTTTAATCGAGTTGACTGTGGTAATTTGAACCGGCAGCAGTTCGGTGTCCATCCCTTTGCCGGAAAAGTCAAACAAGGCACGGGTATCTATGTGGTTCTATGTCCTGTAAACGAAGATTAGATAACAGAAGGAACGGCGCGTGGCAAAAGGTAAAACCATACTGGCAGTGGTCGCAGATGAGAGTGGCGAGGTCTTTGAGCATCCAGATCTGCTGCTTGCCGGAATGAGTGGTACGGAAGCGGTGCGACCGCGGATTGATGAGATGATCCCGATGCCCGAAGGCAGCCGTCTCTTCACCATACCGCAGACACTGCCGATCGGTTTCGACCGTCGCAGCGGCAAGCAGCTGACGGCTGGTCGCCTTCCCAAACAATGGGGTGGAGGTTCTATTCAGGCGGTTTCCGCTTTCCTGACTCCTGGCTATACTCGTACCTTGCTGCCTGCAGCTGATTACCGGGGTAAGGAACAGACCTTGCCGCTCTGGTCTTACACCGCAGTCGGTTGGTGCGTTGAAGAAAAGCGTTTTTACGTAGCGGGTGTCCAGGTCGATCGCAACAACCAGTGGCAACCTGATCACTTCGATGATCGTCAACTTGTTCCCCTGGTGAACAAGATTCTGCAAGACAGCCCGGACAATCGCCTTCTGGAACAGCTGTCGCGCTGTGCTCTCGATTACCATTGTTTTGCCGCCAAGAATCTTTTCTTCCGCCGTTGGGAAGCGCCGTTGCCATGTTCGCCTACATGCAATTCCCGTTGCGTTGGTTGTATCTCCAAACAGGAATCAGACTGCTGTCCTTCCAGTCAGGAGCGCCTGACGTTCGTCCCTTCCGTTAAAGAACTTTGTGAAGTCGCCGTGCCGCATCTTAAGGAAGCGGAGAATGCGATTGTCTCTTTCGGACAAGGCTGTGAAGGTGATCCGATCATGCAGGTGGATGTGATCAGCGAAGCGGTGCGTGAAATGCGCCGTCAGACAGAACGCGGTACGATCAATTTTAACAGCAACGCTTCTTTACCTGATGCTATCGATAATCTGGCGGCTGCTGGCGTTGAATCGATCCGTGTCTCACTCAACTCGGCTCAGGAACATCTATACAATGCCTATTACCGTCCATGTGGTTATCGTTTTGCCGATGTGGTTGAATCTCTGAAACGGGCTAAAGCGGCCGGTCTTTACCTGATGCTCAATTACCTGGTCTTTCCAGGAGTGACTGACCGTGAGGATGAGATTGAGGCCATGGGTGAGCTGATTGATCTGGTTGGTGTTGATATGATCCAGATGCGGAACTTAAGCCTTGACCCGGTGCTCTATCTTGATTCGCTGCAAGTAACAGGCAAGGGCGTTGGCATGGTTGAAATGCTTAAAATGCATAAGGCACGTTTCCCGAGCCTGCAGTACGGTTATTTCAACCGGACCAGAGAGACCTTTTTCCCTCCTGGATACGAGACTGAGTGGCCGATTCTTTCCTGACGCACCTAATTCATCGTTCGTAAACACCTGTATTTAATGGTGCATTAAATAACTGCATTGGCGCGGTGCTTTTGTGTGTTGACTTCCGATATATTCAAAAAGTATGATGCTTTCCGTTGTTCATTGCCTTTAAGGAGCGAATCATGCGTACTTTCCTGGTCGTCATTCTACTTGTAGCCATGTTTTCCCCGGTCACTGCTTTCGCCAAAGATTTCGGTAAGGGAGTCTCCTTGTCCGAAGAGACAGCTATCTCTTCGATACTTGATACCCCCGCAGACTACGTCGGCAAAAAGGTCAAAGTTTCCGGACTGATCATTGACGTATGCAGCAAGAGAGGCTGCTGGATCTATCTGGCAGGCGACCGTGATTTTGAGAAAATCCGTATTAAAGTAACCGATGGCGAGATTGTTTTTCCGATGGAAGCTCGTGGCAAGGTAGCGACTGTTGAGGGGGTCGTGGAGAGTATGGTGCTGACCCGTGAGGAAGTCATCAAGCGTCGCAAACATCATGCAGAAGAGAAGGGTGTTGCTTTTGATCCCGCCACCGTGACTTCCGGTGAAACCGTCTTGCGGATTCGTGGCCTCGGTGCCTCGATCGATGGTGTTTAGATAAGCATGAGCTGGCGGCGCTGGAATTATGTACTGCACCGTGATATCGGTTTTCTCTGTATCGGATTGACCCTGCTCTACGCCATCTCCGGCGTGGCCGTCAATCATATTAAAGAGTGGAATCCGAGTTACAGTGTAGAGCGGGTCGAAACCAATGTCGGGCCGGTTGTCGGTAACCCTGCAGACGCCGCAACCGCGCTTATGATTCTTGCGCGCCTCGGTGAGCCGGGCAAGCTTGAAAGCAGTTACCGGCCTGACCGAAACAGCCTGCAGCTCTTTGTTGAAGGGCGTTCGATCACGGTCGACCTGCCAAGCGGTCATGTTGTTCACGATCGTGCCATCCCTCGGCCCGTTTTACGCGAGATGAATTTCCTGCACCTCAACCACCCGAAAAAAGCCTGGACCTGGTTCGCTGACCTTTATGCCGTCGCCCTCGCATTTCTGGCCGTCAGTGGTCTCTTTATGCTTCGCCGCGATACTCTAAGGCGGGGGCTCATATTGACGGGGATTGGGGTTGTTATTCCCGTTTTCTTCCTGTTTCTTTATCTATAACGCTTCCCGGCTTTGCAGTGGAAAAGTAATCATGGAGACACAACGATTTTGATTGTGTCTCCATGATTATGCCTTTGCGTTGACACCCTGGCAGGCCTGGGGTAGAAACGACCACACACCTGTCGCCTTAATTTTTTATCAAGACTGGAACAGAGATGTTCACTGATATTTTTTTACATGCCCTGACATCCTATTTTGTTGTCATCGATCCGATCGGAACCGCCCTGATCTTCCATGGTCTGACAACGGGGTGTGAACGGGCTTATGCAAAACGCATGGCGTTGCGTTCGACGCTGATTGCGACGGCGATCGTGCTGGTCTCTGCCTTTTTCGGTCAGGCACTGCTGACCAAACTCGGTATCAGCATCGAGGCTTTACGGGTGTCTGGCGGACTGCTGCTCTTCATTACGGCGTTCAACATGGTGACCAAGGGGGAAACCGGCAAGAAGTGGGAAAGTGGCGAAGAGATTGATATTTCGGTTTTTCCAATGTCGATTCCATTGTTGTCCGGTCCCGGTTGTCTGACCGTAACGATTCTGCTCTTTTCTCAAACACCGACAGTTTCGGGGAGCATTTCCCTGGTGATCGCAGTTCTGGTCATCTACCTGCTCACCTACCTGGCGCTCTCCTCAGCAAACCGGGTCAAAGACGTGATCGGTCGTACTGGTGACGATATCTTGCGCCGACTGCTTGGGGTCATCCTTGCCGCACTGGCAATACAGTTCATCGCCGATGGTGTGCGCCAGATCATGATTGGCTGACCCTGCGCGATTTATTTCACCGTAATATCAAAATCCTCCTGCACAAAAAGTGTTGCTTCATTCAGGAACCCCGCAAAGTCCTCCAGCAACGAGTCTTCATGAGCGACAAGGTCATCAACGCCTTCGGCGAGGGGCAGGGGCCTGCTCAGGCGTTGGGCGATTCTCTGTAGAGCCTTGCCGACCACCTTGCGGTGTTGATAAGAAACCAGCCAGTTGTACTCAATCATGCGTGGCGTTATTTGCTTTAACCCCTCTGGCAGTAGCTGATGAGAGCTTTGCAGCAGTGTGTAGAAATCTGCTGCGTAGCTTTCCAGGGGAACAGGAGAATAGTCGCGCCAGTTGGCTGCGAGAAAGTGATCGTAGAAAATGTCGACGATGATGCCGCGACCGTGACCGAACTTTGGGTTGAGTCTTTGACGACTACGACGTGTGTGTGGACTGTTCTGAGCGAGGCTGTCGATCCGACGATGCAGGTGTAAACCCAGAGCAATTTTTTCGGGATAATCCTCAGGGATGCGGCCTTTGACAAAGTCACCCATCAGGCCGCCGAGCTGAATCTCAGGATCTGATCCGGAGAGATAAAGGTGGACGAGGTAGTTCAAACTCTGAGAATCTTGTTGTGAAGGATGAGGATCTCAAAGGCCATCAGCGCTTTGCTGGAGAGTTGCTGGATATCCACGACTGCCGCGGACAGGTCGGCTTTGGGGTCGTCGACGTAGATCAGTCCGACGACGCGGCCCAGCATGCTCATAGGTAACAGCAGCGCTGAC
>SBFN01000040.1 GCA_006226895.1 Deltaproteobacteria bacterium
GTTTGAAGTATCTGAAATTGGCCGAAATGCGAAATTCTTGCTGACCCTGATTAATAAAACGATGCAACATTTCCTCTGGCGAACTCAATCAGGACTGACGGTAGGTGTCAGATCAAATTAGACCTACTACAGGCAAGCATCCCCTTCATACCCTTCAACCACATTAATTCTGTTTTGACTTTGCATTGTTGTTAAAAAAAACAGCATCAGCCGTTGCACCATAGGATAAAGGTGCACTTTCCTCTTTCTATCAAGTCCCCCCTTCGCTATCCTTGCAGAATGCGAACAATCCTCAGCACACTCCACAGCAAGTTCATCCACAACAGCCTCGCCCTGCCCTGTCTCGCAGCTTACTGCGGGGATGATTGCGGCGAGTTCCTGATCCGTGAGTTCACCGTCCATGAACCGCGTGAGTCAATTCTCTCTCAGGTTCTGGCTGAAGCCCCGGATGTCGTTGCCTTTTCCGTTTACCTCTGGAACCGACGTGAAACTCTCGAACTGGTCGACGCCTTGTGTGTTGCTCGGCCGGAGTTACGCGTCATCCTGGGTGGCCCTGAGGTCTCTTTTGAAGGAGAGGATTTTTTCACTCGTCACCCCGGCATCACGGCGCTGATTCGCGGCGAAGGAGAGGCCCCCTTGCGTGCGTTGCTATCTACCTGGCAGCAGGCGAAACAACCGGGGGTGATTCCAAGAACAGTGTTGCGTGTTGGAAAAGAGCTCATCAGTGGGCCGGAAAGCCCACCGTTGAAAGAACTCGACACAATCCCTTCACCCTTCAAGACGGGGTGGACCGATATGGAGCGCGGCTTCGTTTATTACGAGACCAGCCGCGGCTGCCCATTTCATTGCAGCTTTTGCTTGAGTGCTCGAGACAACCTGATTCGCTCCTACTCCATGGAGCGCATTAAAAGCGACCTGCTCCTGTTGATGCAAAAAAGGGTCGCCAAGGTCAAGCTGGTCGATCGCACCTTCAACTTCGACGCCTCTCGTACCAGGGAAATCTTCAGCTTTATCCTCGAGCATAACCAGTCGACTCATTTCCATTTTGAGATCGCCGGACACTTGCTCGACGAAGCGACCCTCGAACTTTTGGACAAAGTTCCGGAAGAGATGTTCCAGTTCGAGATCGGCGTACAATCAACCTTGGAGAGCACCCTCGACGCCATAGGCCGGAAGGTCAACCTGGAGAAGCTGGAACAGAACATTCGTCACCTGCGCCAGAGAAACCGTATCCATATGCACCTTGACCTGGTTGCCGGCCTGCCCGGCGACAACTACGACAGCTTTCTCAAATCGATTGACCGTGTGGCTGCCCTCGCCCCCCACCACCTGCAGCTTGAACCGGTCAAGCTACTGCCCGGCTCACCGTTGCGCGACCAGGCCGAAGAACTGCAGATCCGCTTTGACCCGAACCCGCCCTACACAATTCTTGGCAGTCCTGAAATCTCCTATTCTGAGTTACAACAATTACAGCAAATCAGCCGGCTTCTTGACCTGACGTACAACAGCGGGAATTTTTCGAACTTCATGCAGGCGTTGAGTGACGCAACCGGCTCCTTTGCCATGGGGTTGGAATGGCTGGCTGGAAAGTGGCGCAAACGCGATCTGTTCCGTTTCCCCCTAAACCGCCAGTCCCTTTTTCAGAACATTTATGAGATTGTCAGGGACCGCGACAAAGAAACGTCTCAAGAACGACTTATTGAATGTCTCGCTTACGACTACGCCCGTTGCGAGCGCGTTGCCACCAATCGTATTCCGGAGTTTTTCGACACAGGCCTTGAAGCTGTGGAATTGCAATGGGTGCGTAAAAGGGTTCAGGAGATGACCGAAGCGATCAAGGGTCAAGGGATTAAACTGCAATATTTTGCCGCGGCCTTCTCCACCATTCACAATTCGGGACAAAGAACGGCTTACCTCTTCTGCTATCTCACAGGGACCGGGCGGAAAATGCAAGTTGAGGAATATCGTTACAGCGATTAAAGCGTAAGGAGCAAGAATGTCTGACCAACCGACAGAGATCGAACAGAAGATGATTGAGTTTGCCACCAAGACGGCGCAGACAATCCAGAACCAGGCCGGGCAAATTCAGGCTTTAAGCCATGTTCTGCTGATAGCTCTGACTGCTGTAAGTGAACAGAACGAGACGTTCAAAAATGATTTTGTCACACGGGTTGGACTTGTGCGCGATCAACTCTCGGACCGTCCGGTTGATCAGTTCACCAAGGAGTATTTTGAGGAGTTAGTGCGTTTCCTGGAAGACCCCTATCTCTACTCCTCCGCGGAGGTGACCGAGGATAAACCGGGGTGGTTTAAAGGGATTATTACTGGTGGCAAGCCTTCTGCTGAGGACGACCAAGAGTAGGACGCTTAACGCAAAGATAAATAGTGTTTTTAAAAGCGCTTCCCTTTGCGTCTTGCCTTTAAACTTTGCGCCATTGCGTTAACCTCTTAGGGTCAGATCAAAGAGCTTGCAACTGCACAATCATCCCACCGATAAAACGCGGGTCGATATCTTCAAAGCCGATCGAGCAGAACTCTTCTTCCCAGATATCCAGACAGTAAGTCGCAAAATCAGCGCCACCATCCATCAATGAACCAAGCCACTTAACCGTCTCTTCCCGCAAACGAGGATTGAGCACGCCCGACTGGGAGACCATGCCGTGAAGACCGGCCAGCTCTTCCTCGGCGATCGGCAGCGGTTGGAATTCACGTCCCAGCAGTTTGTTGGCCAGCGAGGTCAGGAAGAATTCCACAAGGGTGAGGTCATCCACATTATCCGGCTGGCAACCGGTGAGGTCGATTACGTTTGGATCCGGCATCGGGAAGTGCAGGACGTCTTCAAAGAGCTGCCGCTGGAGTTCCATCCTGCCCAACCACTGTTCCACCATGCCGATTTCAGCAAGGCTGGCAAAGAGGCGAGTGCCACCCTGTGTCGAATCGGCGACACCTTCGAAGAAGAGCGGTGGGAACTGATGTAGGGCGCTGACGCAAGCGCGTGCGTTGTGATCAAGATAAGGAGCAACGGAAGACTTGCCAACAATGTCGCCGCGGCGTTTCAACCTCATCGTCAGGCTGAAACCAAGGCGAAACAGGTCTTCGCAGTAGCAATCTGTCATGCAGGTTCTGGCCTCGTCAACATCGGTTCCGGCCAGCCATTCAAGGCCCAGATTGAGATAAGCATCCACCTTGGCAACAACATTGGAAACCTGTTCGACATTACCCATATCGATGCGATCGGCAAGGATCACCTTGTTAACGACGTTGGCCATCTCCCAGGCCAAACC
>SBFN01000088.1 GCA_006226895.1 Deltaproteobacteria bacterium
ACAATCGCCTTGGCTCGATCTTGAGCGGCCAACTGATTGAGGATGCGCATCATGCAGCGGCGATAAATAATCATGCGGTAATCAGCAGGAACAAAGGCGATGATGCGGCGCTGCAGGTCGCCGAACGGCACCTGGTAGAGTGTGGAATGCAGTTGAAAGCGGGTCAGCACCTCGACCAACTTTTCGATCTTATCGGAGACGGCGCCGGAGAACTGGGTATCGTTACGAATATGGGCAAAGATCGCCCGACAACCACGCTTCATCAGCATGTAAGCGGCGACTGGACTGTCGATGCCGCCAGAAAGCGAGACCATCACATCGCCGCTGCTGCCAACCGGCAGGCCACCTGGGCCGGGATATTTATCCGTAAAGAGGGTCGCCTCTTTACCGGTTAGCTCGATAAAGAGCCAAAGGTCGGGAGCGCGCAGATCAACATGCTTGCCTTTTAGCCCGCGCAGTATCGAGGCACCGACCGCACGGCTAATCTCTTCCGATGTCATCGGAAACTGCTTGTCGGTACGCTTGCTCTTGACGCCGAAAGTCGTAAACTCTCGCTCTGCCAGCAGGTTGACCGCCCGCCCACCAATCGACTTAACATCCTTCGGCGCACTGTGACCGAGAGAGAAGTTGACGATCCCCGGGATGCAGGAAAGGATCTCGCGCACGCGCTGCGGATCAGCCTGGGGATCCGGCTTGCACACCAGACGGCCCTGCTGCTTTCGCACTTCGCTTACCAAAGGCCCTAACGCGGCACGTACATGACGCATTAATGCATCTTCGAACTGGCGGCGGTTCTTGCCCTTCAGGGCGATTTCACTGTAGTGGATAACGATACGATTCACAGGAGGATCCTTCTATAAAAAGAGGTGACCATACATTATTACGTATCTTGAGCTTTTTGTTCAAACCGCAGGAATCGGTGACACATTACTATTTCGGAGAGGGGACACACAATTCGTCCTTCCCCACTCTCACTGGGGTTGACACAACTTCAACAGCTCATTTTATCTTCATGCCATCAACATGAAACAGGCACGCGTAAGTATCCCCCGTTAGTGACACCGAAACGTTACAAGTTTCAACTACTTCCCAAGCTCCTCGATCACAGTTAGCAACCCTGAAGTAACCTTGGTCAGAGCCTCATAGTTGAGTTTGTCCGGAGTATCACTGGTGGTGTGATAGAAGGGATACCTGAAGAGAGCTGTATCGGTCACCATGATAGCCGGGATGCCTGCTCTCCAGAAAGACCAGTGATCAGACCAATCGACTCCGAGTAGCCAGCCGGGCGCTATGACTCCTTCTGAAGGCACCTCGGCATTTTTACGGAAAGAACTGACGCACGTTCTTAACAATCCACCGGACCTGTAGTTGCCAACAAAGGCGAGAAAGTTACCCTGGCGCGGGTAGAACAGACGCAGCAACGGCAGGGGGAATTTCTGCGACAAAGGCTCGTTCGTAAAGTATCCAACCGTTTCCAGGGCAATCATAGCGCCAACCCGATCGCCGCGCTCCTGCACCCGCTGCGCGTAAATCCGGCTCCCCATCGTGGGCGACTTGAAAAAGGGCGGCTCCTCATTCACAAAGGCTACGAACCGTATGGTTTTGCGATACTCGCCAGCACTGCAAAGGCGTGCCAACTCCAACAGAACGGCAACACCCGACGCATTGTCATTTGCGCCTACGGTGCCGACCAGAGAGTCGTAATGCGCTCCGACAACTATGACCTCTGGCGACTCCCCTGCCCCGGGGATTTCCGCCTCGACGTTGCGAACATATTTTCCGGAGGCCTCATAGGATATTGACCTGAGCTTAAGCCCGCTCGAGAGGAATTGTCCCTCGATGTAATCGGCCGCATTCAAGAGGTTTTCATACTGCCAGACATTTCTTTCGCCGATTGTTTGAGCAAGAACTTCAACGTGCGAGACAAGATTATCTTGCAGCAACAGCTCGTCTGCGGTCGACTCAGGCAAGGCACCGACAAACGAGCGGCCCGGCATTCTGCTCATAAAATACCCGGCCAGTACCAGACCAGCCACAAGGACGACACCGAGGATTATAATGTTTGTCATAAAACGGTCTCTGGATCGCTTGGAAACAGCCATGTCTGGAAGTGTATCAGATATTCTGGGGCACCCTACTCAGCCACGCTTATGTTCTTCGTGATTCTTACAGGATGCAGTCAAATGTAATTGCCCCCTGTAAGTGGAAGATATTCAGAACATCAAGCCTGAAAATCTCTTAACGCTTCGAGTAAATCATCACAGACACTGGCCCCGGGCTCAACAATCTTGCCTTCATCTCCCGGGCGGTATTTGCCAGTACGCACCAGCGTTGCTTTTAATCCCGCCTTGAGTGCACCATTGATATCTGAGTAGACATCATCGCCGATCATAAGCACTTCGGACGGCTTGCAACCCAATTGGGCGACGGCGGCATGGAAGAAAGCCTGTGAAGGTTTACCGAGAACGATCGCTTCGCAGTCAACGGCATATTCCAAGGCCCGCACAAAAGGCCCGGCATCAAGGCTGAGACCTTCGGCTTGTTTGAAGTAGCGGTTATCGCCAACCGCCAGGAGGCTCGCGCCATCGATCAGCAAGCGGAAGGCCCGGTTCAGGTTCTCGTAGCTAAAAGCGTGCTCGGCATCGCAAACAACGACGGCATCTGGCGATTGGCCATGGAACTCTGTGAACTCCTCCTCGATGTCGGGGTGGATCAGCAGCCAGGGTGTCAGGCTATGCTCACGCAGGTAATCCTGAATTGCCGCCGGGGCAGTAAATATCTGCTCTGCGTGCACGGTGAAGCCCATCCCCTGCAACCGGCTGAGAATTTTGTTGCGGGGAATACGAGAGGAGTTTGTCAGGTAACGAACCGGGAACCCTGAAGCGTGCAACGGCTCGATTGCTTCGAGCGCTCCGGGGATAAGCTTGTCATCCTCGTAAACCGTTCCGCTGAGATCAAGCAATACACCTTTGATCATGACACAACCTCATCTTTGAGTTTGTTGTCATTATACCAGTTTGCTGTTTCGGCAAGGTGTTACGGCTTCGAGGTTGCCGAGAGTAAAAAAAACGGCTGACAAGGATGTCAACCGCTCTCAATGTCGTTTGGTGCCGAAAGGTAAACTCATGTAACTTTAGCTAAGTTGCTGTATTTATAAGGTTCGCTTTAGGGAAAGATATTTGTTTCTTGCCCCGTTTTGCGCCCTATGCGCGCCCCTTGCCACGCTTTGCAACTATGTCTCATATATAATTCAGGAAGGAATGTAATTCTCAGAGGCCTA
>SBFN01000038.1 GCA_006226895.1 Deltaproteobacteria bacterium
GCCTTTCAGGAGAATGGCGTGTTCAGCAAGGATCGTTATCTGCAGGTCCTCGCCTACCAGCGTTTGAGCAGCGAGCAGTTCGAAGCGATGCAACGCAGCGAACTGATAACCAGCAAGGTTCGTGAACAACTGCAAGCTGGCGTTACGGTCACCGATGAAGAGATCGATGAAGAGTTTCGCAACAACAACGAAAAAGTTAACCTTAACTATGTCAGCCTGACGCCGGCATCCTTTGAGAAAAAGGTCAAGGTGACTGATGAAGACCTCGCCACCTACTTTGCGGAACAGCAGGAAGTTTTCCGCACCCCGGAAACGGTGTCCCTGCGCTATCTGCAATTCGTTCCAGAACGCTATATCGATGAAGTGACGTTCGACGAGATCGAGCTCGAAAAGTATCACCGTCGCCACCTCGACCAGTTCGAGATTCTCGAAAAGATCAAGGCTTCGCATATCCTGATCAAGGCCGATGAAGGGACGGATGAAACTGTCCGCGAAGAGAAGAAAGCTTTCGCCGAAAAGCTGCTTGAAGAGGTCAAGTCCGGGAAAGATTTCGCCGAACTCGCCAGGGTGAACTCCGACGACGCGGCAAGCGCCGTCAAGGGAGGCAACCTCGGCTACTTTACCCGCGGCTCCATGGTCAAGCCTTTCGAGCAAGCAGCCTTCAGCATGAAGCCGGGGGATATCAGCGAAGTGGTTGAGACAACCTTCGGCTACCATATCATCAAGGTAGAAGAGTACACCGAACCAGGGGTACGATCTCTCGAAGACTCCATGGACGAAGTTAAAGCTGGCCTGCGCCAGGAAAAGGCCAAGCAACTGGCCTTCGAAAAGGCGATGGATGCCTACAATATCAATCGCAAAACAGGCGATCTTGAAGCCGCAGCCAAGACCAATGAACTGGGACTAAAAGAATCGGGTCTCTTCGCCCGTGACGGCTACATAGACGGCATAGGAAGCAACGCTGAGATCATCAACGCAGCCCATCTTCTGGAAGAGAACAAGCTGGCAAAACCGGTTACTACCGAGAACGGCATCATCCTCTTTGCCCTCAAGGAGCGTGTCGCCAGTCACATTCCTGAACTGGACGAGGTCAAGGATCTGGTGACTGCATCTTACCAGGCCACGGAAGCTGTCAAACTTGCAAAAGCGGCCGCTGAAGAACTAGTTGCTGACCTGGCCGATGGTGGGTCTCTTGTGAAACTGGCAAAAAGAGGCAAGTACACGGTCGAAGAGACCGGTGAATTCACGCGCACCTACAGCCCCTTTGTGCCACGCCTTGGCACATCTGAAGAGCTTTCAATTGCTGCTTTCGAGATCAAGGAGGGTGAGACTGCGATCGATCAACTCTTCGAGATTCAGAAACGCTTTGTTGTCGTCGAAATCAAGGAGCGGATCGCCGCTGACAAGTCATTGCTGGACGAAGCCAAGCGTGCAGAACTGCAGAAAACCATTCTCAGCCGCAAGCAGAACGAGGCGGTAGCGAATCGCCTCGAAGAGCTCCGCAGTACCGCAACGATCGTTATCGCGCCCCGCGTACAAGATCTGATCAACAAGGAGAAATAATTGTGAGTGCTATTGTCCTCGAAAGCAACATGCCCACCCTGAAGATGGTCAATCGCGGCAAAGTCCGCGACATCTACGATCTTGGCGAGCATCTTCTGATCGTCACATCCGATCGTCTTTCTGCGTTTGATGTCATCATGAATGAAGGCATCCCGAAGAAAGGACAGGTTCTCAACAAGTTTTCCATCTTCTGGTTCAACCAGATGTCTGACATTGTTCCGAATCACATTGTTGCTACCGACGTAAGTGACTACCCGGAAGAAACCCACATCTACCGCGACCAACTTGAGGGTCGTAGTATGCTGGTCAAGAAAGCCAAGCCACTACTGATTGAATGCATTGTGCGCGGCTATGTTTCCGGGTCTGGATGGAAAGATTATCAGAAAAACGGCAGCATCTGCGGCATTTCCTTACCAGCAGGTTTGCTAGAAAGCGAGCAACTGGAGCAACCGATCTTTACACCTTCGACCAAGGCGGAACTCGGCGAGCACGATGAGAACATCTCTTTTGAAGAAGCCGTCAAGCTCTGCGGTCAAGAGATCGCCGAGCAGGTTCGTGACATAACTCTGGAAGTTTACAGCCGTGCACGTGACTTTGCCCGTGACAAGGGTATCATTATTGCTGACACCAAAATTGAATTCGGCACCATGCCCGACGGCAGCCTGATCTGGATAGATGAAGCCATGTCACCGGATTCTTCACGTTTCTGGCCCCTGGAGCTATACAAGCCGGGTGGCCCCCAGCAAAGTTTTGACAAGCAGTTCGTCCGTGATTACCTGGAGACCCTCGACTGGAACAAGCAGGCGCCACCCCCACCTCTCCCGGAGGATATCGTTAACAAGACCTCGGAGAAATACCAGGAAGCGCTTTTCAAACTGACTGGCATCACCCTGTAAGCGCAGCAGTAACCCTCGAAAGGTTTGTAGTGCCGAAGATAATTAACATGACCAGGTTCATGATCGCGATCAGCTGTACAGCCACCCTGCTTCTGGGTGGCTGTACAGCTATACCCGTTAAGGAAGACAGCCGTCCGGTTGAGTCCGTGATCAACCGTGCCGAGCAACTGATCAGCAGCAAAGCCTATGCCGCGGCAGCGGAAGAATATGCCATCGTCATCAGTAAAGAACCGACGATAGGCAGTCACTACCTGCGCCGCGCCGAAGTCCTTGAGCGCATTGACGAGGACAAGGAAGCTCACCGCACCTACGAGCGCGGCCTCAAGATGGTACCGGAAGATGACCCTGACCAGATACAACTTATGCACCGGTTGGCTCTGGTCGACGCCAACCACCTGTTCAAAATCGATGAGGCAGAAGAACTCCTTAAACGTCTTCCCCCGAGAAGCATCGAAAAGCTAGACCTTGCGGCCTTCCTTTACTACCAGGCCAGCCAATACCCTGAGGCCATCGAACTGCTGAACAAAGCGCTCGAGAAAGTTCGGGATGCGGACCAGAAAGCTTTGCTTCTGTACCACGCTGCCCTGATTTACGTAAAACTCGAGGATGAAAAAAACACCTTCGGTTCACTCTACTTCGCAATCAACAACGCTGAGCACCTCGGCCTGATCCGCGACATCGAGCAACTCTGGCAAGAGCTCAATGACATCCCAGAAGGCGCAGAGGCTATTCCAAAATCTTGACACCGGTCAATGCCGCACGCGTAAAAGGACGTTAAGCTAACTCCAACAACTAAACATTTTTGG
>SBFN01000215.1 GCA_006226895.1 Deltaproteobacteria bacterium
TTGGCGCGCGATACAGGATTCGAACCTGTGACCTCTGCCTCCGGAGGGCAGCGCTCTATCCAGCTGAGCTAATCGCGCACAGGGGATGGTTTATACCACTGCTTCGCAGGCTTTTGCAACGGTTAATCAAAGTTCATCAAGAGAGTTGCCGGAACGAGTAAACCCCTGCTATGATACGGAATATGTGTCGAAATCTACTGATCTCCCTGATCTTAACATACATAATGGCAACCGGTTCATTTGCAGCTAGCCCCAAGAAGAAGCCAGCTCCAATCGGATCGGCAGTCGCTGTCGTCACGGTGCAAGACAGCTTCCAGATTGAACCGCTGTCAACCGGTGTCTTTGCAGCGATCGCCAAACCCGGCGGCAAGGCAACCACCAACGCGATCTTTGTTATTGGCAAAGAATATGTTGTTGCCGCAGGGGCTCACATGACCAAAGAGGTCATCGACGATCTGCGCAGAGCTATCGCAGCACGCACCACGAAACCGATTCGCTATTTTGTCCTTGCTCACCATCATGCCGGATACACCTATGTTGATTTCGATTTCCCGCCAGGCCAAGACGTTTTGATGAGTTGGCAAACCTGGAAAAACATCGAATCCGAAGTCCGCAAGCCGGAGTATTCGACGATGTTTTTCAACGAAGGTTTAACCTTGAAACCCGGCGGCGTCTCGGTCGTACTGACCAATATCGGTAAAGGACATACCGATGGGGACATCGTTGTTTTCATCCCCGAAGCCGAAGTGCTGTTCGCCAGCGACCTACTTTACATTAACAGTGTCGGCTATATGGGCAACGGTTACATGACCGATTGGCTGCTCGCCCTCGACTTCCTGGAGCAGATCGATGCCAAACAGATTATCCCCGGATATGGACCGGTCGGCGACAGTGAGGACGTTTACGAGTTCGGGCAGTTCTTTCGCGACTTCCTGACAGAAGTCCTGAAGCACATCGAGCGAGGTGAAACCCTGGAACAGACCCTGGCGAATTTCGACCTGCCTCAATATCACCAGATGGATGGCTACGAACAGTTGATCCAGTTCAACCTCAAACGCGCCTACGACGATCTAAGCAACAACTTCCTTCCTTAGGTTTCCTTTGGAAAGAAAACGTTACAAACAAGTAGGGGCGCTGCATTCAAGATGCAGCGCCCCTGGCTTTTTCATACCCGCAGCGCCTTATCAGCTGCGCTCTTCTTCCTCGTAAGCCTTCCTCACCAGAAGGAAGATCACTCCTGCAAGAATAAAGAGACCAATCACAACACTTCCCCAGAGTTTACGCTCCTGGATCGTTGTATCGATCTCTGCTACTTCACTGTTAATCTTGCCGACTTCAGCCTGCACATTCGCAGTCTCCGCTCGTACACGTTCAACGTCGACACCATGGAAGATGCGGTGAAAACTGTTGCGCTGATTGAAAAGGCTGTCTTCCATCTCATCGACCGCGAAACCGAGACGGTAGAGTCGTTCAAGATCGCCCTCTGTCGCATTAATCATCGTATCCGTTTCAACCAGAGACAGGCGGATCAGAGCGGCCCGCTCATAAGAATGACATTGCGAACAGGCCTCCTCATTGATCAGGTCCAGATTAGCCCTTTGAATCGCATGATTGCCATGACAGACAACGCATTGCGCCGCGCCAGCTTCAAGCGCTTGCCCATGAGCGCCCCCTTTATAGGCATCGGCAACACCCACATGGCAACGGCCACAAAAATCAGGGACATCGGCATACTCCGGAGCGCCAATGAACCCTTTGTCGGGACTCATCGCCATAGCGTAATCGGTGGGATCGCCACCGTGACAGTCGTGGCATGAGATGCCGTTCTCAGCGTGGACACTGGTGCGCCATTGCTCAACAGGTTCACCGAGAGGGCCGGGCTGACCGCCGTGACATTCAATGCAAACGGTGTCAGCTGCCAGTACAAGAGCAGGAGCCGCCAATAGCGTAAAAAACATCAGGACAAAAAGAGAAGTATATGTGCGAATCATGAGTAATGCCCCCAGACAGAAATCGCCACAAAAACAAGGATGGTAAGAACGTAGCAGGTGACAAACAACGGACGTTTGCCCGGCCGCCTCTCAGGGCTCCGATCAATAAAGGGCAGCAGCGCCAGGAATGTCATAAATGCACCCTGCACACCCAGTCCGATAATTTCACTCGGAAAGATCTTCAGAGTCTGGTAGGCCCAGAGGAAATACCACTCCGGCTTGATGTGCGGAGGAGTCACAAACGGGTCTGCGGGCTGAAAAGCAGACTCGGGGAAGAACAGGCCTGGGGCATAAAAGATGATCGCAAGCAGGAAAGCGATAAAGAAGCAGATGACAGCTGCATCTTTAACAAAATAGTTCGGGAAAAAGGGAATTCCGTCCTGATGCTTCTCATGCTCGAAGAAAGGCAGTGGTTCGGAAACCTTGTAATCCTCTCCAAAAGGAGGTGCAGAAATACCGCGCCGCTTGACACAGAAGAGATGGACGCCGATCAAACCAAGCAGGATCAGGGGCATGCCGACAACATGCAAAGCAAAGAAACGACCCAGCGTCTGGTTTCCAACGGTCGCCCCGCCACGCAGGAATTCCACCAGGTAATCTCCGACCAGCGGAATCGCACCTGCGGCATCTGTCGCGACCGTGGTCGCCCAGAAGGAGAGCTGGCTCCAGGGCAGAAGATAACCGGTCAGACAGAGGCCCATGCTCAGGTTGAGGATGGTAAAACCTGTCAACCAGGTGAACTCACGGCGACCTTTATAACTGGACATAAAGAGCACAGAGAGCATGTGCAGCAGCAGGGCAATCATAATGACGTTGGCGCCGACAGCATGGAGCATACGGAAGAGCCAGCCATAGGGAACATCATTCATAATGGCCTGAACACTGGCAAAGGCCTTTTCCGAGTCCGGCACATAGAACATAAGGAGCAGGATGCCGGTAATAATCTGAATCTTGAAGAGAACCAGGAGCACCGCGCCAAGAGTGTACCAGGCATTGACTTTCCGCGGCAGCAGGTAGCCATGCAGTTCCTTGTTGTAAATGTCTTTGACCCCGAGACGAGTATCAACGAAATCGACCAGCATTTTTATCGGTTGCATATGTCCCCCCTATCCGACTTTGAGCTGGTCGCCATCAAGCTCGACGACTAGATTTTCAAGTGGTCTTGGTGGCGGACCGCCAAGGACCTGACCATCGGCAGAGAAGCGACCGCCATGACAAGGGCAGAGGAACTCCCCAGCCTGATCCTGCCAGGCAACAACGCAACCGAGATG
>SBFN01000113.1 GCA_006226895.1 Deltaproteobacteria bacterium
GGAGTGAGAACCGCTGTCGGCTCATCGAGAATCAGCAGGCGACAGTCGCGGACAAGAAGTTTGATCAGTTCGATCCATTGCTGGGCCCCGATGGAAAGTTTCCAGACCGGGTCATCGAGCTCAATCTCGAGTTCGAACTCATCGAGGAGATTTTGTACTTTTTGCTTGTACTTGCGACGGGAGAAGAGCAGGGGGACGCCATCGAGGGACAACAGGATGTTTTCAAAAACCGTATGGGCGGGAACCAGCATGAAATGCTGATGGACCATGCCGATGCCCAAGGCCAGGGAGTCACGCGGGCTGCTGAACTGGATCGGCGTTCCTTCCAACAGGATCTCGCCCCGGTCCGGTCGGTAAAGGCCGGTCAGGATATTCATCAGGGTGCTTTTGCCCGCACCGTTCTCGCCGAGCAGGGTGTGAATTTCACCCGGCTCAATAGATAAAGAGATGTTGTCCAGGGCGATGACGCCAGGAAAGGTCTTGCGGATATTCTGGATCTTCAGAAGATCAGTCATGGGTTATAAAAAGAGACACGCGCCGGAATCGACCGGCGCGTGTCGTTGGTTGGCAAAAAAATGTTACTTGGGGATGCTGCCTTGAACGCCCTTGACGAAATAGTTCATGCCGAGCAGTTGTCCGTCGTCATGGGTGCTGCCTGCGGCCACCTGGAGCTTGCCGTCCTGGTCGTTGATCGGGCCTGTGAAGGGGTGCAGGGTACCGGCTTTGATTGCTGCAGCTTTTTCAGCGACCAGTGCCTTGACATCGGCAGGCACCTTGTCGTTAAGCGGAGCAAGTTGAACCAGTTCCTCTTTCATGCCCCACCAGATGGACTCGGTCTTCCAGGTGCCGTCTTTGACTTCCTGGGCGACTTTCGAGTAGAGCGGACCCCAGTTCCAGATCGGCGCGGTAAGGAAGGCGTTGGGGGCGAACTCGCGCATGTCGGAATTGTAGCCGATCACGTAAGCGCCGCGAGCTTCGGCCGCCTGCAGAGTGGCCGGAGCGTCCTGGTGCATGGTCAGCACGTCGGCACCAACATCAAGTAGACTATCGGCTGCGTCACGCTCGACACCCGGGTCGAACCAGGTCTGGGTCCAGACCACGCGAACCTGTGCGTCCGGGTTGACGCTCTGTACGCCGAGGGTGAAGGCGTTGATGCCGCGGATAACTTCCGGAATCGGGAAGGCGGCAACGTAGCCGATGACGTTCTTTTTAGTCATTTTGCCGGCAACGATGCCGGAGAGGTAGCGGGGTTCATACATACGACCGAAGTAGTTGCCAACGTTCTCGGCAGACTTGAATCCTGAGCAGTGCATGAAGACGACGTCTTTGTTGCGCCTGGCAACGTCCAGGGTCGCGTCCATGTAGCCGAAGCTGGTGGTGAAGACCAGGTTGTGGCCTTTGCGGACCAGGCCGTTGATAACGCGTGCCGATTCGGCCCCTTCAGGAACAGATTCAATATAGGTGGATGGCTCGACAAATGAGAGCTCTTCCATCTCTTTGCGGCCCTCGTCGTGAGCATAGGTCCAGCCGGCGTCACCGACCGGTCCGACGTAGATAAAGCCGGCTTTGATCTTCTTGTCGTTTGCCTCGGCTGTGGTCGCCAACTGGGGCAGGATTATCAGTATGGCAAGAGCCAAAACAGCAAATCTTTTCATTGTCACGTCCTTTCAAAAGTCAGGGTAAGGTGATTGGACCAATGTTCCTTCTACCCTACCCCTGAAACCATGTCAAACCAAAACCAGACAGGCCTGGAGTGCCCGTCTTTTTGCCGCCTGATGAAGTTGTTGTCGGGAAAACCCCGACCGCGTTCGACTTTTGTCTTGACATATCCTTTTTTTGGGCGTAAATCTCGACCGCAGTCGACTTTAACGGGAGGTTCTTATGTCTGGAGTGCGTGAACAGAAAAAACAGCAGACACGCAAGGCGATCATCGATGCGGCGGTCAAACTCTTTGCCGAAAAGGGTTTTGAACAGACCAGTATGGATGAACTGGCCCGCGCTGCAGGGGTTGGCAAGGGGACTATTTACGGGTATTTCAAGGCAAAGGATGAGATTTTTCTGGCGTACTGCGAGGCTGAGCTCGAATTTGCTTTTGCCGCGCTGGATCGTAAGGTCGACGAAGAGGCCTCCCTGATTGAACAGTTGGTTGCTTGCATGATGGGACAGATTACCTTTGTTACCGAGAATCGAGAGTTTGGCCGCATCTTCGCCCGCGAGATGACCTTCCCCGGCGAAAACACCCGATTAAGAAGCCGTGATCTGGATATGCGTTACCTGAACAAGCTCGGGGAAGTCCTGGGTCGGGCGCAGCTTCGCGGGGAGTTGCCTGCTGAGAGTGAACTTCTGCTCCTGATCGCCCATCTGCACGCGCTCTACATTCTGGTTCTGTCGACCATGTACAGTGGCGATGTGACGAGTCTGGAAAATGCGAAGATCCTCTGCCGCTCACTGGTCCTGCAGGCCTTGCACGGTCCAGCCGCGATCGCCGAGGCCCCGGTGGACGTTCAAACGGGTTGGCAGCAGTTAAGGCAGCAGTTTTTAGAACAGCGCAAGCTCGAGATGTGAGGAAAATCATGCGAAAGATTGTCATTGCCCTGATCCTTCTGGCCTTCTCAACAACGAGTTTTGCCGAAACAGAAACCCTCAGCCTGCAGCAGGCTCTGGCTTTGGGACTTCAGTACAATTTTGATCTGCAGGTCTCCCGCCTCAATGTTGAGCGCGCAGACGCCGGCATCATGGGTGAAGAAGGTCGATTTGATGTCCTGGCTGAACTGGGGCTCGGGGTCAGTCGAGATGAACGCCCCGTAGATTCAACGGCCGTTGCCGATGATCTCGTTTCCACCGACCAGGCAAGCGCTGAGGCAGCGCTGAGTAAAACCTTTGCGACCGGTCTGGAGACGCGCCTCAGCCTGATTGGTGAGAGTAATGACACCGATGTTCTGGCCGATCGACTTGATCCTGCCTATCGGACTTACCTGGTCCTTGACTTTACCCAACCATTACTCAAGGACATGGGGATCGATATCAATACAACAAGTTTACAGATTGCCAGAACCCGCCAGCAGCAGGCGGCGCTCGGTTACCTGAGTCGGGCCCAGCAACTCGCAGCCGAAATCGAGCTGGCATACCTGGACCTGGTGCAAGCTGATGAGGAGTATCGCTACGCCATCCTTGCCCGCGATCTGGCACAGGAACTCCTCGATGGCAACCAGCGTAAATTTAATGCCGGCCTCGTACCCGTTACCGAAGTCAACGAAGCAGGCAGGTCGAGAGGAGAATATGCTTCTGACAGAACAACAGGTGACCCTGGCGCGCAATCAACTCCTTGAGTTGATCGAGCAGGGGGAAGCACAGTTACCGCAAAGCTGGCAGGCTGATTTACCCGAGGTCACAGATGATAAAAGCCCTGACCTGGTGAACGCGCTCGCAACCGGACTCAAGAAGAGGCCGGACCTCCAGCAGGCCCGGCTGGAGATCGAGTCTCGTAAAATTGCGCTGGTTTACGCCGACAACCAACGCTTGCCACGCCTTGACCTTGAGGCCAGCCTCGGTGTCAATGGCCTCTCCGGCAATGGCGACAATACGAAGTACGACGGTGACTGGCACCGCTCTGCAAGCCGCGCCCTTGAGCAAGATGGCACCAGCTGGTATGCCGGCTTGCGTTTCAGTGTGCCCTTGCAGAACCGCACGGCAAAAGCTCGATATCGTGATGCTGCCGCGCAGGACAAACAGTCTATCTATCGCTTGCGACGTGCTGAAATATCAGCTGAAACTACGATTCGGTCGGCGCATGCCGTCCTCGACCTGGGCGAAGAGCGTCTGGAGGTCGCAAAGCGCTATGCTGATCTGGCACAGACCACCCTGGATCAGGAAACCCGTCGCTTGCAGGAGGGGTTGTCCAATACCTTCCGGGTCCTGACCTTCCAAAATGCGCTGGTCGATGCGAAGATCCGCGAGGTGTCTGCAAAAACTGATTACTACCGGGCCCAGACCAGCCTGTATGAGGCTATGGGTACCAACCTCGAACGCTACAATATTGTCGCGGCTTTGCCGCATGAAGGAGTTACACCATGAGCAGCGCAATCCGCAACCTGGTCCTCTTGAGTCTCTGTTTCGTGCCCCTGTTTGCCGGCTGCGGAGCTGATTCGGCAAGCGAAACAATCCCTCCAACGCAATCGACTGCTAATGACAAGGCAACCTCGGTCAAGGTGCAGATTGTTGCGGCACAAGATCTTGAAGAGCGCTTCAGCTTGCCGGGCTCTCTGTATGCCTGGGAGGATTTGACCCTGGCCGCAGAGATTGCCGGGCCGGTCGACTGGGTCGGTCCCGAGGAAGGTGAGACGCTGACCGCCGGACAAAAGATCATGACGATCGATTCGGTGAGCCAGAGGGCCAATCTCGAACGCAACCGGGTTGATGCCGATATCAAGGAAAAGGCTATGCAGAGGCTGCAGCGGTTAGTGGCCGAAAACCTGGTCAGTCAGCAGGAATACGATAATAGCGTAACCGCCTATGAGGCGGCGCGGCAGAATCTGAAGCTTGCCAGCATCGCTTTGCAGAAAAGCATCATCAAGGCCCCGGTCGCCGGTGTTCTCGATGATCGCATGGCAGAACGCGGCGAATATGTAAAGGTTGGTGCTCCTGTGGCGCTGGTGGTGCAGGTGGATCGACTCAAGGTGTTGATCGATGTGCCGGAGAAGGACGTTCGTTATTTCCACCCCGGAGAAGAGGTGAGTGTCGTTCAGGCGCAGATCGACACCGGGGAAGAGATCCATCGCAGCGGCAAGCTGGTGCACCTGGCCTACAAAGCCGACCCGCTGACCCGCACCTACCTGGCCAAGGTCGAGGTCGACAATCAGGATCGACAGCTGCGCCCCGGCTTGCGGCGAGAGCTCAAAGATGCGATTGCGATCCCGCTCTATGCCGTGGTTGATCTCGATGGCCGCAAGGTGGTTTACGTCGAAGCCGCAGGCCAGGCAAAGCTGCGTCCGGTGAAGATTGATCGTGTGATCGGTGACCAGGCCGTCATCCTGAAGGGCCTGAGCCTCGGTGATAAATTGATTGTCAAAGGTCATCAGCTGCTGGTTGACGGCGCCAGAGTGAAAGTCGAGACTAGCTGATATGTTAATCTCCAATGCCGCGATCCGGCAGCGCAGCACGGTCTTTGCTCTGATGCTGATCATCATCGTGGTCGGTATCTACAGCTATGCCACCCTGCCGCGCGAATCGACTCCCGATATCACCATTCCCTACGTGCTGGTCGTCACTCCTTACGAGGGTGTGGCGTCCAGCGATATCGAATCGCTGATCACCAACCCGATCGAACGCAAACTGCGTGGTCTGAAGAATGTTGAAGAGGTCCGTTCGGTAAGCGCCGAGGGTTCGTCGATGATCACCGTCGAATTTATCCCCGAGGTCGATATTGACGACGCCATCCAGTGGGTGCGCGACAAGGTTGACCAGGCCAAGGGAGACCTGCCTGTCGATCTGGAAAATGACCCAAAGATTCTTGAAGTCAATCTGGCCGAGTTCCCGGTGCTGATGGTGGCGGTCTCCGGTGAAGTTCCGGAAACACTTCTAAAAGGCGTGGCCGAGGAGCTCGAGGAGCATATCGAGGAAATTCCCGGCGTGCTCGATGTGGTCTTGACCGGAGGTCGCGAAAACCAGGTGCGCGTCGAGATCGATCCCGATCGCATGGCTGCCTACCGGGTTTCGTTCAACGAAATCGTGACCGCGGTTGCCCGCGAGAACGTCAATATCCCCGGCGGCAGCATCGATATCGGACAGGGGAAATACCTACTGCGCATTCCCGGCGAATTTACCGATCCGGCACAGATCGATAACCTGGTGATGGTGGTGCGCGACGGCAAGCCGATCTACTACAAGGATATGGCGACCATCGATTTCACCTTTGAAGACGCCAAAAGTTACGCGCGTCTCAACGGCAAGCCAAGCGTGAGCCTGGCGGTCAAAAAGCGCACCGGCGAGAATATTATCGAGTTGACCGACCGGGTCTTTGCCCTGCTCGAGTACGCCAAGCCGTTGCTGCCAGAAGGGGTCGAACTCGCGGTTACGCTCAACCAGTCAAAAGATATCCGCAACATGGTTTCGGAGCTGGAGAACAACATCCTCACCGGTCTGCTCCTGGTGATCTCTGTGCTCTTCCTCTTCCTCGGTCTGCGCAATTCCTTCTTTGTCGCCCTGGCCATCCCATTTTCGATGCTCATGTCTTTTGCGATTATCCAGGCGCTCGGCATGACGCTTAACATGGTGGTGCTCTTCAGCCTGATGCTGGCGCTCGGCATGCTGGTTGATAACGCCATTGTTATCGTCGAAAATATCTATCGTCACATGCAGGAGGGCAAGGACCGGGTCGATGCGGCACGCATCGCGGCGAGCGAAGTCGGTTGGCCGGTGATCAGTTCGACCATTACCACTCTCTGCGCCTTTTTCCCCATGACCTTCTGGCCGGGGTTGATGGGCGAATTCATGAAGTTTTTGCCCCTGACGCTGATTATCACCCTGACCTCTTCGCTGTTTGTCGCACTGGTCATTAACCCGACCGTCTGTGCGACCTTTATGCGCGTTAAAAAAGGCGAGGTGCAGCCGGACGTGGAGCGTACGCGCGTGGTGCGCTTTTATCGTCGCACGCTGCAGTGGGCTCTCAAACACCAGGGGGCGACGATCGGTCTTGCCGTGGCCGTGTTGCTGGTTATATGCGGAATCTTTGGCGGTATGGTCAGTGCCAAGATCCTCGGCGTCGAACTCTTTCCTGATACTGAACCGAACCGGGCCTTTGTTGAGATCAAGGCCCCCGAAGGCACCGGCCTGGATACTTCGGACGAATACGCGCGCATCGTTGAAAAAGTCGTTGCCCCTGAACGGGACGTCAAGTACACCATTGCCGAAATCGGTGTCGCACCGAGCGGCGAAGCCGGTTCCGGCAGTGGTGGCCAGTCGCACATGGCCAAGGTCTCTTTGGAGTTTGTCGACAGCGAAGAGCGTCACGAATCGTCTTCCCTGATCCTTGATCGGGTGCGCAACAGTCTTGCCAACTTTACCGGTGCGGAGATCAAGGTCGAAAAGGAAAAGGAAGGGCCACCAACCGGGGCGCCGGTGAGTATCGAAATCAGCGGTGAAAATGTCGTGCTCCTGGAAAGCCTGGTCAGTCAGGCTCGTGAAAAGATCAAGGGTATCCCAGGTCTCGTCGACTTGAAAGATGACTTTGCGCGGGCCAAACCGGAGATCCGTGTTCTGGTGGATCGCGAAAAAGCCACTCTCTTGGGGCTCTCGACCTCAGATATCTCGGTGATGGTCAAGGCGGCGATCAGCGGTAGCAAGATGGGGGTCTACCGTCAGGGCAAGGATGAGTACGACATCATCGTGCGCCTGCCGGAAGAGCGTCGCCAGTCGATCGCCGACATCGAGAGTCTGCTGGTGCCGACCAACAGCGGCTCACCGGTGCCCTTGACGACTGTCGCCAAGCTGGAAATCGGTTCCGGCTTTGGCTCGATCCGTCATATCGACCAGAAACGAGTGGTGACCATCTCAGGCAACACCACCGGGCGCAACAGCAACGATGTGCTCGTCGATGTGCAAACCGCCTTGTCAGGCATCGATCTGCCCGGCGGCTACCGCATCGATTATTCCGGCGAGCAGGAGGAGCAGCAAAAAGCCACGGCTTTTCTCGCCAAGGCTTTCCTGGTCGCGCTCTTCCTGATCGTGCTGGTGCTGGTGACCCAGTTCAACTCGATCTCGCAGACCTTTATCGTTATGACCAGCGTTGTCCTCTCCCTGTCAGGTGTTTTCCTCGGCCTGATCCTGACCATGACCAATTTTGGTATCATCATGACCGGTATCGGCGTGATCTCGCTGGCCGGGGTGGTGGTCAACAACGCCATCGTCCTGATCGACTACATCAACCAACTGCGACGGCAGGGGGTAGAACTTTACGAAGCGCTGCTGCGTGCTGGCCTGGTCCGTTTCCGTCCGGTTATGCTGACTGCTATTACCACCATCCTTGGTCTGTTACCGATGGCTGTCGGTGTCAGCTTTGACTTCCGCAACCTCTCAATGATTGTAGG
>SBFN01000092.1 GCA_006226895.1 Deltaproteobacteria bacterium
TCCTGCTGCTTACTTCGATTCTGCGTGCGCCCATAGCTGCCGCTGCCATTTGCCGAGTCGTACAGGCTGGCATGGATATTTTCAAAATCCCAGTAGACCGCGACGGTTTCTTTTCCCATCGTTCCCTCCCGTTTCACACCGTTAACTGCATCAGAACCTAGTCGTAAATCTATTGCAACCTGCTTGAAAGAAGATCCTCAAACGCCACCTTAATGATTTCGCTTCCCTATCATCATAGCAGATACAAGTTCGATTACCTTAATCTTTTGGCGGCATTACCGTTTTTCGAATCGCCTTTTTCGGCACAAAAATGACCGCAGAACGGGCTCGCATATTGCCTAAGCTTGATCGATGAAAGATTATGAACAGGAACGGTGCGGCCGTCGCTGCCAGAGACGCGAGGAGATTTCTCTTGACAAGGATCGAATCGGCTTGCATGCGCTGCTTTATAAAAACAACACCGACATACCTGATTGAGGCATAACAAGCTTTTAAGATGTGGCACTCTTCTCATGATGTCCTTGAAAACAGCTGGCAGTTCTTGAATTTTGAGCCCGTGATCTCGGAAATTATTTCCCTAAAAACCTGAAAGGTGAGTTCTTTTGTTCATTTTGCAAGGAAAACGATTTAGACTGAACCTTTACGATTACTTCTGACCATCTAAGGACTTTCAATGCGTCGTTTCGCAAACGTTTATATTGTTCTCTTCCTGGTTGACGCTGCCCTCTCCTTGCTCGACGAACTCCTTCAGGCGGCCGCTTCGCCCCTGGCATTTTTGACGGAGATACGGTTCCTGGTCGCCTACGTCGTGATCACCCTCTCCATGATCTTTTATGCATGCCTCGGCATCGACCGACGTCTGCCAAAACGCGTCTTTCTGCCATTAACCCTGTTTGCCTCCTGGAGCGCTCTGGCCATGTGGCCGCTCTCGGGGTTCGTCGCCCGTGAAGCTTTTGGGCTGACGGCGGCCATCAGCCAGGTTGTGATCGGCGCGATTGCCATCATTCTGCTGCGTGGCCTTGGCGGTCGAAACCTGCTGACAGAAGAGCAGTTCGAGGCTCCGATGTTCAGCCTGCGCAACACCCTCGGCTTTACCGCCATCAACCTGCTGCTCACTCCTTTTGTCCTGATTTATACGGGCCTGGCCGTAACCAGCTATTACCTCGAAGAGCAGACCGCCGGTTTTCTACGTCTCAGCCCGGTCGGCTTTCACATGACCGAGCGCAGCTATCACCTCGAAAAGAAGGAGATTCGCCTGGCGGGAATGATGCACATCGGCAAAGAGGAGTACTACGAAGATTTGGCCAAGTCGATACCGACGGAAGGGACCATCATCCTCGCCGAAGGTGTGACCGACCAGGATCGTTTGCTGGAGAGCCAGTTCAATTACAGCAAACTGGCCGGGCTTATTGGCTTGACCTCCCAGGACAAGATGAGGCTCAATGGCAACGCGGTGAAACTGGACGGCCTTGGCGTAGCCGGCCAGGTGATCCGCGAAACGGGCAAACCGGATATCGCCAACGCGGATATTGACCTCAACCGTTTTGAACCGAAAACAATCGAATTTCTCAATGCCCTCGGCCGTAGCCTGTTCAGTGACAAACCTCTCGCAGAAGGACTTGTCGATTACAACCTCTGGATCGAGGAAAATATGACGGAAGAGGGAATCGCCGGGGTTATGGCCGACATTCTCGACAAGCGTAACGATGCTGTCATTGCAGGCATGGTTCAGACTTTAAAACGCTACGACACCATCATTATTCCCTGGGGGGCGATGCATATGCCGGCGATCGAAGCGGCCGTTCTGGAGCAGGGGTTTGCTCCCGGCAAAACACAGGAACGTTTAAGCCTTGATTTCCGCACCATCCCCTATGGAGACTTGTGGCAGAAGTGGTCTGAGCGGTGAAATGAGAACTCTGGAATTTAGCGCAAAGGCGCAAAGCTAAAAAAAGGGCGCTAAAAAACCCTTTGAAAGATTGGATTGGTTTATCCTTTACGTCTTTCTTGGTTTTTCTTGGCGTCTTTGCGTTAAACAACAACCTCCCTGTTCACTCCGCATAACTCTTAAAACGTTTCAGTCGAAAATAAGTTTCCCGCTCCCTTTCCGCCAGATACTGACTCATGGCGTGGATATCCAGACGTAGCTCCGGTGTAACCCGCTCTTCGAGAATGCGGATTCGGCGAGTCAGGCGCACCAGCTCTTCGGCGAGGCGCCGGAACTTTCCTTCGAAATTTGCCAACGACAGCATCTCTTCGACAATGCCTTCAAATTCATGAATGGCCTCGTCGAGCCAGGGGGAGCTGCCGTACATATCGTAGGGCCGTTCATCGAATGTGCGCGCTACGGTTTCATGCATGGTCAGGTCGCGAAAGCGTAAGCCGAGCAGGTTGCCCTCGGCCACCTCCACGGCGATCTTGCGGCGGCTGATCGCAGAGAGAGCATCGACCGCAACCGGTCTTTCACGGGCCTTGCTGACCTGCAGTGCGTCGATGGCCCGGGCATAAGCCTGGCTGACCTCTTCACGGGACTGCATCAACGGCTTGGTGATTTTAAGGAACTCCTTGATCAGCGCCTGGCGCCGGCCTTTGAGAATCGTGGTGCAGTTGAGAACCGCGTGCAGGCGATCCTTGAGGAGCAGCAGGTTGGTACGGGTCGGCTGAATCATCGTGCCACCTCCCTGAAATCATCAAGCAGGTCCTGCGCTGTGTCGAGCGTCTCGACGATACTTCGGCGCTTACTCCCCTGGTGGACGAAGCCGGCCTCAAAACGATCAGCGAAGTCGAGGAGTTTGCGATCTTCAGCCAGCATACCATCGCGGCCCACCACTGCCTCGAGGCGGCGTAGATCGCAGCCCTTGGCGTAGGTGCGATAAAGCTGATTGGAGAGGTCACGGTGATCGGAACGGGTTTGTTCCTTGCCTATGCCGTGCTGCATCAGGCGCGACAGGCTCGGCAGCACATCTATCGGTGGGTAAATGCCTTTCTGGTGCAGCTCGCGGGAGAGCACCAGCTGTCCTTCGGTGATGTAGCCGGTGAGGTCGGGGATCGGATGAGTGATATCGTCTTCCGGCATGGTCACGGTGGGCAGTAGCGTGACCGAGCCTTTGCGGCCGTGGATTCGCCCGGCGCGCTCATAAAGGGAGGCCAGGTCGGAGTACATATGACCGGGATAGCCACGCCGGCCGGGCAGTTCTTCGCGGGCGGTCGAAATCTCACGCAGGGCATCACTGTAGTTGGTCATATCGGTGATGATCACCAACACATCCATCTCCTGGCGAAAGGCCAGATCTTCTGCGACGGTCAGAGCCAGGCGCGGCGCCAGCAGGCGCTCCACCACCGGATCGTCGGCCAGGTTGACAAAGGCGACAAATCGGCTCTGCATATGCTCAAGGGTTTGACGGTAAAACTGGTACTCGAAGTGAGTCAGGCCAAGAGCGACAAAGACCAGCACGAAGGGGCCGCCATCGGGGAGTCGAGCCTGGTGCAGCAACTGTTCCGTCATCTCCCGCGCGGGCAGTCCGGCGCAGGTGAAAATCGGCAATTTCTGACCTTTGACCAGAGTATTCAGCCCGTCGATGGTTGAGAAACCGGTCTCGATAAATTCTTCCGGGTGAGCCCGTGCTACCGGGTTGATCGGTGAGCCGATGACCGGCTGACGAAATTCCGGGATGAACATGGGCAGAGCGTCAATCGGCCGGAAAGAGCCGTCGAAACGCGGCCCAGCACACCGGCGCCGAGCGGAGCACGCATCACCGCATCGCTGAAGTTGACGCTGGTCCGCCTGGTATCCAATCCCTGGGTGCCGCCAAAGACCTGGATCAGAACCTGGTCGCCAAAGATCTTCAGCACCTCACCCGTAAGAGTCCTGCCGTCAGGAGAGTCGATCCTTACCAGTTCTCCAAGCCGGGCGGCAAAGACCTTTTTCAGGAAAAGCAGCGGTCCGCGGATAGCGCTGACCGAACGATATTGATGTTCAGCGAGCCGCATTGGCAGCCTCCTTGAGCAGGTCATCGAGCAGGGCGCCTTCATCCAGGGCAGCAGAGAGTTGATCATGTTCAGCAACCAGCGTGGTGATGCTCTCAATCGTGCTTTTGGGAGCGGCAAAAGCGTCTTCGGTGAAACTGTTCTGGCAGAGAAAGTCGAGGCGAATTTTTTCGGCGGTGCGCATCAACAGGCGATCACCATCCTGCAATCCTTCCATGCCAACCACCTCTGCCACCTCGCGCAAGGCATCTTCGCGCTGCAAAATATCGCGGCAGCGCGCCTGCAGCTTGGCCCACTCTTCATGCTCTTCAACAAAATGAGCCATGGCGGTGTCGCTGTAGAGGGAAAAGCTCTGGGTCCAGTTGATCGCCGGGAAATGGCGTCTATGGGCCAACTGCGTATCAAGCATATAGAGGGCGCCGGACACGCGCAGGCAAGCCTGCGTGACCGGTTCTGCGAAGTCGGCCCCCGGCGGCGACACCGCCAGAATCATGCTCAGCGAGCCCTGTTCCCCCGAGAGGGTTTGCACTACGCCGGCCCGTTCGATAAATCCGGACAGACGCGAGCCGAGGTAGGTCGGATAACCATCTTCGCCGGGCATTTCTTCGAGCGCCGAAGAGATTTCGCGCAAGGCTTCGGCCCATCGCGACAGGCTGTCGGCGAGGAACAGGACATCGAGCCCCATATCACGATAATACTCCGCCATGGTCACTGCGGTGAAGATCGAAGACTCGCGCGCGGCAACCGGCATATTGGACGTATTGGCGACGATGATGGTGCGCTCCTTGAGCGGTCGCTTGGTGCGAGGATCCTCAAGCTCGCCAAACTCGTCAAGCAATCCGGCCATCTCGTTGCCGCGTTCACCGCAGCCGACATAAACCACCACGTCGACATCGGCAAACTTGGCTATCGTCTGCTCAAGCACGGTTTTGCCGGTGCCAAAGCCACCCGGCACCATGGCGATTCCTCCCTTCAGCAAAGGAAAGAGGAAGTCAAGGCAGCGCTGACCGGTTACCAG
>SBFN01000221.1 GCA_006226895.1 Deltaproteobacteria bacterium
CGAATGCCTGATTCTACACCGGGTGGGATTTTCAGGGAAAGGGTCTTTTGTCCGCGGGTTAAACCTGTGCCCCGGCATTTTTTACAGGGGTCGGAGATTTTTTTGCCTTCGCCGTTACAATCGGGGCAGGTGCGGGTCAGAGAAAAGAAGCCCTGCTGGAAGCGCACCTGGCCGTTGCCGGAACAGGTGCCGCAGGTTTCGGCACTGGTGCCTGGTTTGGCACCCGACCCATCGCAGGTCTCACACGGCTGATGCCGCGGCACCTGAATTTTGGTCTCGAGGCCGAAGGCGGCTTCCTCAAAGTTGATCGTCAGGTTGTAGCGTAGATCATCCCCTCGTCTGCCGCCGCCGCGACGACCTCCGCCTCCACCACCACCGAAGATATCACCGAAGATGTCGCCGAAGATGTCCTCAAAGGGCGCCCCGCCGAAGCCTCCGGAGGAAAAGCCCCCGCTCTGCTGGTCAACTCCGGCATGGCCGTACTGATCGTAAAGGGCGCGCTTCTGTCCATCAGAGAGAACCGCATAGGCTTCGGAAAGTTCCTTGAAACGTTCTTCCGCCTCCTTATCGCCGGGATTTTTGTCGGGGTGACATTTCAGGGCCAGTTTGCGATAAGCTTTTTTGATCTCGGTGTCACTGGCGTTCTGGTTAACTTCAAGTATTTCGTAATAATCACGTTTGGCCAAAATAGTATCCTTGCGGCGAAAGAGAACCCGACCTGTCCACTGGTAAAACGGGGAAAGGCCAGAGGCTCAAGGAGAGCATATATTGCTCCCCCGAGGCTCTGGCCTGATCTGTTCCTGTTACTGGTTTATCCTTTTTTTTCGTCGTCGACTTCTTCGAACTCTGCGTCGACTACATCGTCCTGTTGCTCGCCGCTTTCAGCACTAGCATCGCCGGCTTCCGCTTCACTCTGGGCCTGCTGGTACATGACCTCGCCCAACTTCTGCGAGGCTGTTGCCAAAGCTTCGGTTTTACTCTTGATCGCTTCAGAATCGTCACCTTCCATGGCGGTCTTCAGCTCCTCGAGGGCGGTTTCGATACCCTTTTTGGTCTCTTCGTCAACCTTGTCGCCATGCTCTTTGAGGGCTTTGTCCGTAGTGTAGACGAGGCCGTCAGCTTGGTTGCGGGCTTCGATCATTTCACGTTTCTGCTGGTCTTCAGAAGCGTGCAGCTCAGCGTCCTTGACCATTTTTTCGATCTCATCATCGGAAAGACCAGATGAGGCGGTGATGACAATCGACTGTTCTTTGCCGGTGCCGAGGTCTTTGGCGCCGACGTTGAGGATGCCGTTGGCATCAATGTCGAAGGTGACTTCAACCTGAGGTACGCCGCGTGGTGCCGGTGGAATGTCGGTTAACTCAAAACGACCGATTGTCTTGTTGTCGTTGGCCATCTCGCGCTCGCCCTGCAGAACATGTACGGAGACTGCCGGCTGGTTGTCAGCAGCTGTGGAGAAAACCTGGCTTTTCTTGCAGGGGATCGTGGTGTTCTTCTCGATCAGCTTGGTCATAACGCTGCCGAGGGTCTCGATGCCGAGCGAAAGCGGGGTAACGTCGAGGAGCAGAACGTCTTTGACGTCGCCCTTGAGAACACCGCCCTGAATTGCGGCGCCGATGGCGACGACTTCATCAGGGTTGACGCCCTTGTTGGGCTCCTTGCCGAAGATGTCCTTAACCTTCGCCTGTACGGCCGGCATACGGGTCATGCCGCCGACCAGGATGACGTCGTCGATATCAGAAGCAGAGAGGCCGGCATCCTTGAGTGCTGTTTTGCAAGGCCCGGTCAGCTTGTTGAGCAGGGAGCTGCAGATGCTTTCAAGTTTGGCACGGGTCAACTTGATGTTTAGGTGCTTGGGGCCAGAAGCGTCTGCTGTGATAAAGGGCAGGTTGATGTCAGTCTCCATGGAAGAGGAGAGCTCACACTTGGCCTTTTCTGACCCTTCCTTGAGACGCTGCAGGGCCATCTTGTCGCCGCGCAGGTCAATGCCCTGGTCTTTCATGAACTCATCCGCGACGTAGTCGATGATCAGCTGGTCGAAGTCCTCGCCACCGAGGAAGGTGTCGCCGTTGGTCGACTTGACTTCGAAGACGCCGTCGCCGAGCTCGAGGATGGAGATATCGAAAGTGCCGCCACCGAGGTCAAATACGGCAATTTTCTCTTCTTCCTTCTTGTCGAGGCCGTAAGCCAGTGCGGCTGCTGTGGGCTCGTTAATGATACGCAAAACGTTCATCCCGGAAATCTTGCCGGCGTCCTTGGTGGCCTGACGCTGGGAGTCGTTAAAGTAGGCCGGTACTGTGACGACAGCATCGGTGACCGTCTCACCCAGGTAGTCTTCGGCGGTCTGCTTCATCTTCTGCAGAATCATGGCTGAGATTTCAGGAGCGCTGTACTGCTTGTCGTGCACTTCAACCCAGGCGTCGCCATTGTCAGCTTTAACAATCTTGAAGGGGCTGATCTCGATATCCTTCTTAACCGCTTCTGAATCAAACTTGCGGCCGATCAGACGCTTGATGGCGAAGAGGGTATTTTCCGGGTTAGTGACAGCCTGGCGCTTTGCCTGTTGCCCAACCAGCCGCTCACCGCTGTCGGAAAAAGCCACCATCGAGGGGGTGGTACGGGTTCCTTCAGCGTTGGCGATAACCACTGGTTCGCCACCTTCCATAACGGAGACACAGGAATTTGTTGTTCCCAGGTCGATACCAATAACTTTACTCATGATAAGAATCCTCCTTAAAGATTCGCTTTGTTAATTGTTTCAATACGTCCGGACGTGACTCGCCGGGCGCTTTAATCTTCTGTGTCTGTTTCGGGAGCCTTGGCCACCATGACCAGCGATGGACGCAAGAGCCGATCGTGCAACAGGTAGCCTTTCTGGAACTCTGTGACCACGGTGTTGGGTGCCTGCTCCGCTGACTCGATCTGGCCCATGGCTTGATGCAGGTTCGGGTCAAAGTCTGTGCCGATGGCGTTGATCGCTTTGACGCCAAAGTCTTCCAGAGCTTTGCGGAACTGGGTGATCGTCATGTTGACGCCTTCAAGGAGGCCTTGATTGTCAGCTTCTTCCTGAGCGGCGTGTTCAATAGCGCGCTCGAGGTTGTCGAGAACCGGGACCATCTCCTTGAGGAGGCGGTCATTGGCAAAGCGGATCGCGTCTTCCTTGTCGCGCTGGTTGCGTTTGCGAGCATTCTCAAGATCTGCCCGTTCACGCAAATAGAGGTCCCAGTTTTTGCCGGCTTCCGTACGCATGGCTTCAACCTCATTCTGCAGAGCAGTCAGCGGGTCGATTTCCGCTTCCGTCTCAACCTCAACCTCTTCTGCGGCGTCTTCGGTGACTTCTTCCGACGCTTCTGGTGCTGTTTTCAAATCCGTTACGTCTTGCTTTTTACTTTTCTTGGCCAAGGGTTTTCGTCTCCTAATCGTTGTCTGTATCAAGCAGGCGGCTAATCAGGCTCGCCGTGTAATCGACAATTGGAATGATGGTTGCGTAAGGCATGCGGTTCGGGCCAATGACACCCAGGGTGCCGAGGGTGCCGCGCTTGCCCGAGTAGGCCGCTGTAATCAGGCTGCAATCGGAAAGCTCTGTGTGTTCTGTCTCGCTGCCGATAATGACCTGGACCCCCTTAGACTCGAGGCCGCGGTCAAGCAGTTCGACCAATGCGCTTTTTTGCTCAAAGGTCTGGACGATCCGTTTCATACAGTCCAGGTCGGAGAATTCCGGTTGCTCGAGGAAGCGGCTGGTGCCCTCAATAATCACGTCACCGTTCGATTCGTCGACCAGTGCGGCGCTGGACAGGGTAAAGGCCCGACGCATCAGCTGATCATAAAGAGCCTTTTCCTGAGCCATTTCGGTGATTATGCGGGTACGAACGTCCTGAATACTCAGGCCGTTCATGGTCTGGTTCAGGTAGTTGGTGATCTTTTCCAGCTCTCTGGGTGACAGGTCCTCATCAACTTCGACCAGTTTGTTCTGTACCAGCCCCGACTGGGTCACGAAGACGGCCAGAATCAGGCGCTGTGAAAGTTTGACGAACTCAATGTGCCTGAAGATAGTCGCCTTGAGGCGAGGCACCATAACCAGACCGGTATAGTGAGAGATTGACGACAGCGTTCTGCTGGCTTCGCGCAGCATGTCGGTCATCTGCAGGCCTTGCTGGCGATACTGCAGCTCGATCCGGTCTTTCTGGCGGCGGTCCATTTCGCTGACGCGCAAGATGGTGTCAACGTAGAAACGGTAGCCTTTCTCGGTAGGAATCCTGCCCGCTGAAGTGTGTGGCGAGACCAGGTAGCCAAGTTCTTCGAGCTCTGCCATGACATTGCGCACCGATGCCGGAGACAGCTTGATGCCCTGATTTTGAGTCAGGGCTTTTGAGCCGACCGGTTGGGCGGTTGCAATATACTCCTCGATGATTGCCTCGAGGATTGTCTGACCGCGATCAGTCAGTTTCGCTGCCATGATAAACTCCGCACAAAAAAACTTAAGCCGGAAACCCGGCCTGGAAACTCTCTGGCACTCCTTCTCCTTGAGTGCCAAAGCACGGTCAACATAACAACGGCAATTGCCTTTGTCAAGGTTAGCTAAGGCAGTTTTTTGAGGGGGTATTATTCTCAGAGAAAAGCGAGAATCAGGTGGTCGAAGATGAGCCATCCAGAGGGTGTCAGGGACCAGCGGCCAGCGTCGTTGACCAGCCATTGAGCGCTCGCCTCAACGGCTTCAGGGAAGGCTTCTTGCAGGGTAAGACCGAAGCGTTTCTGGAACTCACTGTCATTGATTCCCTGACGGGTACGCAGGGCCAGGTAAATCGTTTCGCGCATTGCTGACTCGCGGTTGAAGGTTTCGATGCACCTCATCGGTTCCTGCCGGTCTTGTAGGTCCTGATTGTAGGCAGAGAGATTTGCCGGGACTTCCCAGCGGCTTCCCCACTGGTCGTCTTGAAAGGAGTGTGCGCCGGCCCCAATGCCAAGGTAAGGGCGACGCTGCCAGTAGCCCATGTTGTGACGGCTGCTGTAACCGTCAAGGGCAAAATTGGCGATTTCATAGTGATCGTAGCCGGCCGCGGTTAGTCGATCATGAATGCGCATGAATGCTTCGGCGTAAAAGTCCTCATCCGGCAGTGCCATGATACCCTCTGTGACTTTTCTGTGAAGAGGGGTCTCCGGTTCGGCAGTCAACCCGTAGCAGGAGAGGTGCTCCGGTGCAAGAGCGAGGTAGGTGTGCAGGTCTGTTTCGAGCTCGGCAATGGTCTGGTCCGGCAGGGCGAACATGAGGTCGAGAGAGATATCATCGAAGCCAGCTTTGCGAGCAGCCTTGTAAGCTGCAATTCCTTCATCACGGTTATGAAGACGTCCCAGCTTGGCCAGTTGGTCGTCGTTGCAACTCTGCAGACCAAGGGAAAGACGATTGACGCCCGCATTGCGATATTCACCGAAGGATGATTTTGAGACGGCGCCCGGGTTGGCTTCAAGGGTGATTTCTGCGTTTGCGCTGATTAGAAAATGGTGGTCAGCCGTTTGAATAATTGACGCAATCATTTCAGGGGTCAGCAGGGAAGGTGTTCCGCCTCCGAAATAAATGCTGTTGATCAGTTCTTTCCTGCCCTGCTCGGCGACCCAGGCAAGGTGCTTTCGGAGGAGGCCTGGGTAACTCTGTACCTCTGCTTGGCAAGCTTCTATCGAGTAGAAATCACAGTAGGAGCACTTTTGCCTGCAGAAAGGGATATGGAAATAGAGGCCGGCCATTTGCTCCTGATTGTCGCTGGAAGGACTGTTCTGAAGATATCCACGTCCTGTCAAAACAGACCGGACGTGAATACCTTTAGAGCAAGATCGCCAGCAAGGTGAGAATCACAACCGCCAGGAAAACCCCGATACCAACCGGATAGGCCGCACTTCTACTTCGACTGTCGATCTTTTTGTCTACCTGATCGACATGGTCATCAATACCGGTTGCCTCGACCAGAAGCCGGTGACCGTACTTTTGGATGTTGCCGCCCGGTTCTTCGAAGAACTGAGCCAGATGCTTGGTAAACTGCTGGACGAAGACACGATCGGCCCAGTCGTTGATGCCATTGAAAGCCCAGTTGCAGAAGCGGTAAATCTGACGACCTCCCTTGCGGTAAATCCAGTCGGCGTCGACATTGACTGAACGAATTTCCGCCGGGTAGATGCCGGCGAGCAGCAGCAGGGTGAAGGCCAGCGCCGAAAAAATCAGCAACTGAGACTGCGCCACCACATGGCTAATTGAGTAGGGCTGGTAGTCGGTAGCGTAGGGAAGCATGCTGTAAAGGTATTGCGGGAAGCAACCGATAAGAATACAGAGGACCGCCGAAATGCCCATGGCCAGCAGCATATGTCGCGGTGCTTCTTTGCAGCGAAGGCCTGAGTCGTGTGAGTAGAAGGCGAAGAAGGGGATCTTGATGCCGGCATGATGAAAGACCCCGGCTGAAGCAAACAGCAGGATGAACCAGAGCCAGCGCATGTCACCGTGGGCCGCGGCCTCCATGACCATTGATTTGCTGACGAACCCGGAGAAGAGCGGGAAGGCCGAGATCGAGGCGGCGCCGACGATGCAGAAACCGCAGGTCCAGGGCATCGATTTATAGAGGCCGCCAAGGTCGGTGGCGTTGATTTTGCCGGTGCGGTACATGACCGCGCCCATGGTCATAAAGAGCAGTCCTTTGAAAAGGAGGTCATTGAAGGCATGAGCGACGGCGCCGTTGATGGAGAGCGCGGTGCCGATGCCGATACCGACCACCATGAAGCCGACCTGGTTGATCAGGCTGTAGGCCAGGACCCGCCGCAGGTCATTCTCGATGACCGCGTAGAAGATCGGGAAAGCCGCCATGGCCCCGCCAATGAAGATCAATTCCTCGGTGCCGGGGAAGGCTCTTGCCAAGGCGTAGATTGCAGTCTTGGTGGTGAACGCCGAAAGAAAGATGGTGCCGGTGATGGTCGCCTCGGGGTAGGCGTCGGTCAACCAGGGGTGCAGAAACGGCCAGGCGCAGTTGACGCCGATGCCGACAAAGATAAACCATGAGGCTGTCGTCCCCAGCCCGATCAGGTCAAAGGCTGCTGATCCGGTCTGTGAGACATGCATGATAATCCCCGCCAGCAGGCAGAGGCCACCGGCGACGTGGACCATGAAGTAACGGAATCCGGCTCCAAGCGCCCGCTCGGTACGACGTGCCAGGATCAGGAAAGTGGCGCTGATCGTGAGTAATTCCCAGAAGACAAAGAGGGTGAACATGTCGCCCGCGAAGACTGCACCAATGGCAGCTCCGGCGTAGACCGTGCCGGCAACATTCTGCACGGCGTCATCAACGTGAAGGGCGTAGAGTGCCGAAAGGAATGCCACCAGATGGAAAATGTAGCCGAAGATCAGGCTCAGCTTGTCCACCCTTGCCAAGATGATCTGGTCGCTTAAAAACGGGTAGACCCAGTGACTGCCGTGCGGAAGCTGCAGCAGGTTGATAAAGCTGATCACCGGCAATAGCAGCAGTAAAGCTTGTCGAGTACGGCCCTTGAAAAACGGAACCAGAAGGCCGCCGAGAACCAGGATCAGTGCAGGCGGCAATGCATTAATCATTATAATAATCCTCTTTGCGCATGACTAAGGGCCGCAGTACAAATTTGGCTACGATCACCAGGATGACACAAGCGACAAAACCGTAGACGGAGTAGAAGCCGAAAAAACTTTCCCAGGTGAAGATGCCGTGCTTGTGGTAGAAGATGTCTATTGCTAAAGAGATGACTACGCAGGCATAGAATATTCTCAGCAGGCGCTTGACGTTTTCGGGCTTGTCAAACATCCCCAGTTCTTCATCCATACTAATCGGTTTTTTTGACATCCGTTCGCTCCTTACCAGGTCTGCCAGAATACAAAGGCCAGATAGAGGATGCCGATGGTAATGCAGATATAAAAGATAGTCCGGTAGCCTTCGACAGCCTCATGGGCCAGTATCATTGGACCGTCTTCTTCTTGTCCGGGTTGTTCGTTGTGCGTGTTCATAAAATCATCCCTCTCAAACCCTGCCGGTTATAGTCCGAGTGCCATGCGTGCCAATTGCAGCAGCGTGTCGGGGAAAAAGAAAAGTGCCAGCGAGGCGAGCGCTGTAAACGAAAGTGGTATCAGGCAGAAAATAGGGGCTTCTTTAATGCGGTCGCCATCGCCGTCTGTTGCTGGCAGAAAAAAACCGCGATAAATAATCGGAAAGAAATAGGCGGCGTTGAGCAGTGAACTGATGATAAGTACGGCGATCAGGATGAGCTGGTCACCTTCGACAGCTCCGATCAACAGGTTCCATTTGCTGATGAAACCTCCCAGGGGTGGCATACCGATAATGCTCAAAGAGCCCAGGAAAAAGGCCATGTAGGTGATTGGCATCCGCCGACCCAGGCCGTCCATCTGACTGATATATTTTTTCTTGCTGGCGACGTAGATTGCTCCAGCGCAAAAAAACAGGGTGATTTTGCCGAAGGCGTGCATTGCCAGGTGCATGACTCCACCGAGCATACCGGTTGCCGAGAGCATGCCGGCGCCGAGGATCATGTAGGAGAGCTGACCGATCGTTGAATAGGCGAGTCGACGTTTCATGCTGTCCTGCGTCAAGGCGACCAGGGAGGCAATTAGCAGGGTGACGCAGGCGATGTAGGTAATTACCGAGCCGAGGTTGGCTGCCTGTAACGTCTCAGGCCCGAGGATATGAAACACGACCCGGAAAATCGAAAAAACACCGGCCTTGACAACGGCGACGCCGTGCAGGAATGAACTGACTGGAGTCGGGGCGACCATCGCCGCCGGCAGCCAGCCGTGGAAGGGCATCAGGCCTGCTTTGGCAAAACCGAACAA
>SBFN01000065.1 GCA_006226895.1 Deltaproteobacteria bacterium
AGATCGGTCATCGCCGAGAAATCAGTCACGTTGCGCTGATAGATCCAACGCAAGATCTGCACGGCCCGGAACTTTTCCTTACCCATGCCCGACAAGAACTCGACGAGCGCGTCAGGGCTCAAGTCTTTAAGATCAACGCGTTGATCATTTTCTGGTATTTCATTCAAAGGGTACAACCTGTTCAACATAACTTATAACGAGAAAGACTTCGGTCAAGGTTCTCAAGAGATCCCTCTAATACCTGACTGCAAAAAACGAAGCCCCTCGGATTGTACCGAAGGGCTCCAGGTGACTCAAGTCTTTCCTCGTTGGCAGAGCTTAAAGAAGCTCCAGGCCCGAGAAGAAGTAAGGGATTTCGAAAGCCGCGGTTTCAGGAGCATCGGAGCCATGAGTTGCATTCTCGCCAATGCTGGTACCGAACTCCTTGCGCATTGTGCCTTCTGCAGCTTCAGCCGGGTTGGTAGCGCCCATCAGGTCACGCCATTTGAGGATCGCGCCTTCAGCTTCAAGAGTCATCACGATACAACTGCTCATAAAGTCGGTCAACTCACCGAAGAAAGGACGTTCCTTGTGAACATAGTAAAAACCTTCAGCCTCAACCTTACTCATGTAGAGCTTTTTGATGCCAACGACCTTGAAACCTTCTGCATAAATACGGGCGAGAATCTTGCCAGCGTTACCGGCAGCAAATGCGTCAGGCTTGATGATTGCGAATGTGCGTTCCATGATATCCTCCGATAGAGATTAGTGAGTTTAATTAAGCCTCGCGCTTTTAACATCGAAGAAAACAAAAGTCAAGACTATCAGAATGAAAGGCCAGGTTACAGAAAGCCGGTCAGCTATGATCTCAGAATTCGCAATTCCGGACAAGACACCAACGTTAGTTACGAGAGATGAGCTTTAATCATTGCGAAGACGGTGTCAACCGGGATACTTAAACCACACTCTGTATCAAGCTCGCACGTCTTTCGAAGGCACGCAGAGCAATCCATCGCTGCCGAAACATGGCTGTGATTGTTGCCTCGCGGTGCATTACGCCTGGGATCAGTCACTCGAAAGATCGATACCGTCGCAGTGCCGACCGCAGCTGCAATATGAATCGGCCCGGTATCACTGCCAACGACCAGATCAGCCCTGGCCAATAATGCGGTCAAGTCTTTCAGGCTGCCCCGTGGCCAGACCAGAGCCCTATTGTTGCAAGCCCGCTGAATGCTCTGCACGGCAGAAAGTTCCTGGTCATTGCCCCAGGTCAGAACAGGCCTGATCCCAAGCTCATCGATCAGCTTGTTGGCCAAAGCTTGCCATGAGACCAACGGCCAGTGTTTGGTCACCCAGGTAGTACCATAATGCAGAACAACCAAAGGTAAATCGGAAAAGTTTTCCGCACTCAACTTTTGTACCACCTGCATGGCAGCAGCATCGCTAACCGGAAGTGGTCCGGCATTTATTATTTCAGTGCCGTCAGGAAAAGCCGTTTTGGCGATTGCAAGTGATCGATCTGTCACGTGATAGTCATTCGCGCTGAGCGGGACCTTACGGTTGGTCGCCAGCAAGTTCAGTCTTTCCCTGACGCCCCCCCGATCAAAACCAAAGCGCAGCGGCGCTCCCGAAGAGAGTGTAAACATGGCGCTCTTGGCATTCCCCTGCAGGTCGAGTACGCAATCGTAGCGACTCTTACGAACGTCCCTGATGATCGATAGCGCGCCATGAAGAGAAGCCTTCACTCCAGACTTGCGCCAGGCCCTGGTGTCGATTCGGTAAAGATTGTCTATCAGTGGATGATCATCAAGAAAGGGAGAGAAAGATTGTTCAACCAGCCAATCAATCTGCATATCTGGATCTGCACTTTTCAGATAGGCCAGAACAGGCAACGCGTGGACAACATCACCAAGGGCGCTGACTTTAACGATCAGGACTTTCATAAAACAATTCCCGGAGATTGCTTGGTGAAGTCTGGACAGACATTACCTGTAAGCGGCACAACCATTGGCTCGCCTGGCATGTTATTCGGCCCAAGAAAATTTGAATAGTTTTGATAGTTTGCCTAGCAGGCTGTCGGACTATCTGGGCTGAAGCGAAAACTTGACTGTTTGAGAACAGATTTTGGCTCTTTTGAGAGTAATAGCCGTAGCTATTGGTCGAAAAGGAGCTGAGATATGGACCAAACAGGCAAATTTGCAGCCAGTTCATGGTTAGTCCGACAGGTTGCTAGGTTTGCGCTTTTAGCACCGAGCGTTCGAAAAGTCAAGATGCGCACAAACTACGACGGGGAAGCCGCCTTACAACTGAGCTGTCGGAGGTTCCTTATCAACGAACTTTTCAACCTCTGAGGCCGTCGCTTTTCTTACAGGCATGGAGAGGATAAAGTACCCGGCAAGACCTGCCAGAAGAGAACCGCTGAGAATACCCAGTCGATGCGTCGACAGATAGGCAACCGCATCTCCTCCGGTATGTTCGAAAGCCAGTCCGCCGACAAAAAGACTCATGGTAAAACCAATTCCGCAGAGGGCGGCGACCCCGAGGATGTGTTGATTTGCAGCTCCTTCCGGGAGCTTGGCAAAACCCATCTTTATAGCTGCCATTGAGAAACCATAGACACCGACCAACTTGCCGACAACCAGCCCCAGCATAATGCCTAAGGGAACAGGATGAAACAGATCCGAGATTCCCATGCCGGAAAGAGAGACCCCGGCGTTGGCAAAAGCGAACACAGGCAGGATCATAAAAATTACCCAGGGTGTCAGAGTGTGTTCAAGGTCTTCAAGGGGAGACTCCTCAGGCTTATCTTTTTTATGCAGAGGAATGGCAAAAGCCAGTGCGACTCCTGCAAGGGTTGCATGAACGCCTGATTTAAGCACAAAGATCCAGAGAAAAACCCCGACCCAGAGGTAGGGAGCGAGACTTTCAACTCGCAGGCGATTTAACACAAAAAGAACAAGCAAACAGAGGTGAGACAGGATGATCATGCTAACGGAAAGATCCCCCGAATAGAACAGGGCGATGATGACAATGGCACCCAGGTCATCCATAATCGCCAGAGCGAGCAGGAAGATCTTAAGCGAGGAAGGCACCCGATCTCCGAGCAAAGCCAGGATACCAAGAGCAAAAGCGATATCAGTAGCGGCCGGAATCGCCCAACCGTTGAGCGCAGTCGAGTCGCCAAGATTGATCAGAACATAAACAAGAGCCGGCACAACCATGCCACCAAAAGCGGCGACTCCGGGGAGAATGATCTGAGCGCGATTGGAGAGTTGGCCCACCAGAACTTCACGTTTAACCTCAAGACCAATGAGGAGGAAGAAAACCGCCATCATGCCATCATTGATCCAGAGTAGAAGGGGTTTGGCGATATGAATCTGGCGTCCAAGGCGAACTTCCAGGGGAGTCTCGAGAAAGAAGTCGTAGAGTACGTGTAGAGGCGTATTGGCAAAAATCATCGCCAGCAGAGTTGCCCCCATCAGCAGAATACCGACTGACGAGTCTTTCTTCAAAAATGCTTTTATATTTTCAATCATGACACTTCCCCCTTAAAGAAAAACACAATGTTTGAATTATAGATGAAAAACGTCAGATTGCGAGGTCTGGATATAAGAACAGAAAAGCGGGAACAGAAATAATTCTGTTCCCGCTGGCAAAGTAGAAACAACGACTCCACAGCATAATCCTGCTAACGTGTTTGTCGTCAAGACCTCAGTAACGCGCGTCAGCGTATTCAACCCAGCCACCGGCCTCAACCAGGGCCTTGTCAAAAGGACTGATTTCAAACACAAAGGACATTTCCTGTCCATTGCCTTTGGCAACCACCTTCTGCTCCTGCAATTGCACCTGGATATCAATCGCACCGTTTGCATCTTTCTCAAGCATCAGAGCGTCGATGTCTGACTTCGGCAGTTCAATTGCCAGCATCCCGCAATTGAACATGTTCTGGCGAAAGATCCTCGCGTAACTCTCGGCAATCACCGTGTGGATATCGTTGACCTCAAACACCCAGGGCGCGTGCTCACGGGATGAGCCACAGCCGAAGTTCTCCCGGGTTACGACCACGCGGGCTTTTTTCAGGACCTCACCATTGGCATCAAACCCCTCAAGTTTAAGGTCCTCCAGGCAATAAGGCTTAAGAGCCTCCTTGGTCACCTCAGTCAGGTACTTGGCCGGAATAATTTCATCAGTATTAATATCGGAACGGTCGAGGACGATAGCCGGACCGCCAAATGTTTTCTTCATCTTAAGACTCCCTTATCGAGAATAATCTCCCTGTCACTTGCGACAGACTTAATCACGATGCAGCAGAAGATTACTTCAACTTCGTGCTCTTCGTGGTAAATAACGCTTAAAGCGAACGTGCATCCGTGATCACGCCGGTGATTGCTGTCGCTGCGGCCGTTGCCGGGCTCATGAGGTGAACTGTTCCGCCCTTGCCCATGCGACCATTGAAGTTGCGGTTGCTGGTCGAAGCGCAGGCTTCGCCTTCAGCCAGAACACCATTACTCATACCGAGGCAGGCACCACAAGTCGGGTTGGTCACACAGAAACCGGCATCCATAAAGATCTGGATCAGCCCTTCAGACAAGGCTTCCTGAAAGATTTTCGGTGTCGCTGGAGAAACGATGCCGCGTAGAGAATCGGCGATTTTACGTCCTTGCAAAACCTCGGCTGCCTGGCGCAAATCTTCGATACGACCATTGGTGCAGGTGCCGATATAAACCTGGTCAATTTTAGTCTCAGACATTTCACTGGCCGGCTTAACGCAATCGGGCTTGTAACCGAAGGTTACGTGAGGAACCAGGCTGGTCACATCGTATTCTAGGATCTTGTCATAATCTGCGTCAGCGTCGGCGCACCACTGGCTGTACTCTTCAAGGGCAGCCTCCTTGTTAGCGAATTCATCTTCGATAAAAGGCCACAGGTAATCAACCGTAACCATATCTGGCTGACAGATCCCACAGGTTCCGCCGGCTTCAATAGCCATATTGCAAAGCGTCATGCGGGCATCCATGCTCATAGCTTCAACAACCGGTCCATGGAACTCGAGGACCCGGTCAGTCGCACCATTCACGCCCAGTTCACCGATGACAAAGAGGATCACATCCTTGGCATAAACCCCCGGCTGAAGGTTGCCAGTCAGATTAATGCGGATAGTCTTCGGCTCACGGAAAGCACAAACACCCTTGAGGATGCCGACTTCAAGGTCAGTCGTACCGACACCTGCGGCAAAAGCGCCAAAAGCACCGTGAGTGCAGGTGTGAGAATCACCCATAATGGCAGTGAAGCCAGGGCGGATATAACCTTTTTCAGGAAAGAGCGCGTGACATACGCCATTGCGTCCGACGTCAAAGAAATCCTTGATGTCATGACGACGGGACCAATCGCGCAGGATCTTGGCCTGCAGAGCCGTCTTGCTGTCCTTGGCAGGTGTCACGTGATCAATAACGGCCTTGATCTTGGTGTTGTCGTAAACGCGGTCCTTGCCCCGCCATTCCAGATCAGCGATGGCAACGGGGGTTGTGATCTCGTGGCAAAGCACACGATCCAAGTCAAGTACCTTGGTTCCGGGAAAAGGCTCATCACGAAGATGTGCAGCAAAAATCTTTTCAGCTGTAGTCCGACCCATAATAACTCCTCAAAAAAAAGCATTAACCGGGGAGTGAAACAAGCCAATAAGCCCTCTGTTCGAAAGGCTCACGACACACTCCTTACGTAATTAAGAACATTCGCCGCAGAAAAAACTGCCGGCGACTGTGAAACAACCTAAATTTCCACCTTAGTGCGCTGGGCAACGTCCAAAGCTTTATTAAGGGCGTTGATGTATGCCTTGGCGCTGGCGACAATGATATCGGAATGAGAGCCCTGTCCCAGAACCTCATGGCCTTCATGCTCGAGCCTCACGGTGCACTCACCCAGAGCATCGGTACCACCAGTGATCGAACCGACGGAATAGTTCACCAGGTAGGGTTTCATGCCGGTCAATTTTTTAATCGCTTTGAATGTGGCATCGACCGGGCCATCCCCCATAACGGCGACCCTCTTCGGCTTGCCTTTGACCTCGAGTTCAACAGTCGCAGTCGGCGCTGCAAAAGAACCGGATGAGACATTCATCTGCACAAGTTTGACAATCTCGGGAACCCGGATAATTTCATCGGCGACAATGGCATCAAGATCTTCGTCAAAGATTTCTTTCTTCTTGTCCGCCAAAGCTTTGAAGCGAACGAAGGCTTTCTCGATATCTTCCTTGGGCAAATCATAGCCAAGCTCGTTAAGACGAGCGACAAAAGCATGACGGCCTGAATGCTTGCCAAGCACAAGCTTGTTGGCATTGAGCCCGATCGACTCAGGAGTCATGATTTCGTAGGTTTCCTTATCCATCAAAACACCGTGCTGATGTATACCGGCTTCGTGAGCAAAAGCATTGGCGCCGACGATGGCCTTGTTAGGCTGCACGGCTATGCCGGTGACCGTTGAGAGCAGGCGGCTGGCCGCATAGATATGCTCGGTGTTGATATTGTTCTCATACGGCATGATGTCTCTACGGGTCCGCAAGGCCATGACAACTTCTTCAAGAGAGCAGTTGCCGGCACGTTCACCGATACCGTTGATAGTACACTCCACCTGGCCGGCACCCGCCTGGATCGCGGCCAGCGAATTGGC
>SBFN01000037.1 GCA_006226895.1 Deltaproteobacteria bacterium
GTTGCGTGCCAATTGATCTGCACAAGATAATCAGCCAGGACCGCTGAGATCTTTTCGGCATGGCTGAACAGCAGTTCTGCATCGGCGGCAAGATTCTGCGTCACGCTAAGCAGCCAGGCTGAGAGAATCTTGAACGCAGCAACAGGATAAAAGAGCGCTGCTTCTGTCTCACCTTCCAGCAGGCGGCCTACGCTGCGTCCTGTACCGAAGGGGACCCGCGATGAAACACGCGGCTCCGGAAACACCCTGGTGCCGGTCATCTGATCAACGCCGTCGGTTTTTGCCAATTTTTGCAGGAAATAGAAATCTTCACCAGCCTTACGGCTGTTCATGCCGCCGCAGCGCACATAAGCCTCTGCCCGACAGGCAATAGCGCTACCTACGCTGTTGAAGGCATAGGGCGATCCGGCCAGCCGTAAGCCATAAACGTAGCTGCGCATAAACAGCTCATAACGCTCGATCGCTGCCTGTTGCAGAGCGTCTCCTGCTTGCTGGTGGCAAAAGGGCAAAACAGCCGCACCCAGGGGTGAACGCTGAAAATGAGTAAAGATGGTCTGGAGGTAATTCGGCTCCACCAGCGTGTCGGCATCGAGACAGACCAGCAGTGGTTCCTTCTGCCAGTCCAGGCAGTTTAAGGCAAGATCCATCGCCAGCTTTCTGGCAAAGCCCACACCGGCTTGTTTGGCCGGGATCTCCAGACCGGGGCTGGCGGCATCAATCCAGGCCAGAGAAAGTGTGGACTCTGTGGAGTATTCGACCAGGCGGGTCAGATCCTGAAGGTTCTGCTGTTTCTCTTCAGTGCAGGCCTGCTCGCCATGATTGACAATCACCATCACCAGAAAAGAGCCTCTCCAGTGCGCCGGGTTCGCCTCCAGACTTTGTAATGTTGCAAAGAGACTGTCACCCTCTGCCAGTGACGGAATCACGACAACGCCGGTAAAGGAGCTGTTTTCTTCGCCTCCAACAGTCCAGGAGCCTTTGGCGACACGCTTGTCCAGGTAACGCTGAACAGCTGCAGGGGCATGGCTCATCTGGCATAATCCTGGCAGGCGGCGAGCATCTCGGCGACAGGGTCGGCTTCACCCTCCAGCCAGTGGATAATAACGCCCTGACGCTCCATGCGACGAAACCAGGTCTCCTGACGTTTGGCAAATTGATGAATGGCGCTGTTCAACTTCTGAAACAGGTCGTTGCGGTTCAGTTGGCCTTGCAGGTACTGGCTGACGAAACGGTATTCCAGCCCGTAAAAGTCGAGCGTCTGCCAGGAGACGCCAGCGTTATGCAAGCCCTCGACCTCTTCGATCATGCCATGTTCGAGACGTTGCCGCAGCCGTTGCGTGATCCGTTTCCTCAACAGCGGCCGTGGCCAGTGCAGGCCGAAAATTCTGGGGTTTAAATCAGGAAGTTCCAAGGGTCTGGCCGTCGCCAGCTCTTCACCGACGGCGATTTCAATCGCCCGGATCAAACGGCTGCGGTCCTCGAGGTCCGTTGAGTTGTGCTGCTCCGGGCGCAGGGATTGTAATCGATTTTGCAAAGAGGAAAGGGGCAGAGGCTCCAGTTCCTGGCGTAACACCTTGTTCTCACCGACTTTTACGAGCTCATAACCTTGCAGGACGGCGTCAAGGTAGAGCCCCGTCCCTCCGCACAGGATCGGTAGACGATTGCGGCACTTGATCTCACTAAAGGCACGGCTGAAACTTTGGGCAAAGTCGAACAGACTGAACTCGTAGCCGGGATCGGCGATATCGATAAGATGATAGGGCGTTGATCCGTATTCTTCGAGGTCCTTGCCGCTGCCGATGTCCAGGCCGCGATAAACCTGTCGCGAGTCAGCCGAGATGATCTCGCCGTCAAGCTGGCGGGCAGCCTGAACGGCCAGATGAGTTTTACCCGAAGCCGTTGGCCCGAGCAGAACAAGGAGGTTCATTGCAGAGGTAGCTCCCAAAAAAGGAAGAGGATGCGGACAAGTAGTCAGGAGCTTATTTATAACCGGATCGACGGCTTATGACAATGCGTATTCCCGGCAAGCTTCCTTCGCGAGTGGAAATCTGCTATACAGTGGAAACTTTATTATGCGCCTTGAGTTTCACCAGAGGCGGCGAGGATGACAGGCTCTCCATGGCGGGTTCCCCACCAAACATAAAAGCAACAGCCGGTTCCCCGGTGATATTATCCCGTTCCGCCCATGGCGTCTCCCGCAAACAGGTCGACGAAAGTACGCTTAAAGTCCTCTATCGTTTGCATCGCCACGGCTACCAAGCCTACCTGGTCGGCGGCAGTGTTCGCGATCTGCTGCTGGGCAGGACGCCGAAGGACTTCGATATAGGCACCGACGCGACGCCACAGCAGGTGAAGAAGCTGTTTCGCAACTGTTTCCTGGTGGGGCGCAGGTTTCGACTCGCCCATATCCGGTTCGGCCGCGACCTGGTCATTGAGGTCGCCACCTTCCGGCGACACCCCCACCCCGATGAGCTGCCGGAAGATCCTGAGGAGCACAGCTTTTTTGTTCAGAATCAGTTCGGCACACCGCGTGAGGATGCTTTCCGGCGCGACTTCACCATCAATGCGCTCTTCTACAATATTGCTGACTTTTCGATTGTTGATTATGTCGGCGGCTTGAAGGATCTCGAGAATCGCCAGTTACGGGTGATCGGTGATCCGAGGGTTCGCTTCGAGGAAGACCCGGTGCGCATGCTGCGTGCCCTGGAGTTCAGCGCCCGGCTCGATTTTTCTCTTGATGCTGAGACGTTGGCGGGGATTTCGGAGAAGGCGCCCCTAATCTCTACGGCCGCTCCGGCCAGGGTCCGTGAAGAGTTGATGGAGCTCTTCCGCCATGGTGTCGGGGCCGCAGTCCTCAAGCGTGCACAGGATCTCGGACTGATGCGGCCGATGATGGGCGGCTACCAACCGGGAGAGTCGACCTTTAAGCTCCTTGAACTCCTTAACCAGTATTTCAAGAAGGGGGGACATGTCGATGAAAGTATGATTCTGGCCGCCCTCTTTATCGATCGCTTCTGGCACAAATGTCCGGCACAGTCGGCGCTGCCGATTAATGAAGTTTTACACTCGGCCGGGCATCTGTTAACACCATACTGCACACACTTTCGTCTTGCTCACGGTTTGCGCCATCAGGCGCGAGAAATGCTGGTCGGTTGCTATCGTTTCACCCGCGGGCTCGGCCATCGGGGACATTTTTGCAAAATCCGGCAGCACCGCGTGCTTTTGAGCTGTTTCGTCTCTGGAACCAGGCTATTGACGGCGATCCGGAGCAGCTGCAAGTCTGGCAGAAAGCCTTGCACAGAGGGCCCGATCAGGCCAGTCACGCCGAGCCGCAAGCGAGCCGCCGGACCCATCATCGGCCACGGCGAAGACGGCGTAAGAAACCGGCCACGGCCTAATTCAGTTATCTGGTTATCCTTTTCGCCCAAGTGAAGGTCGTTCAAAGAAAACCTTTCGCCACAGAGTCACAGAGGGCACAGAGAAATTCAAAAAACAACGGGCTTATAACCCAAACAAAGGTTGTAAGTATTTAACGCAAAGGCGCAAAGAGGCAGAGAAAGCCCGCAAAGAAAACCATTTCAAAAAGGGAGAAGAGTCACCCTTTGCGTCTTTCCTGGCTTTTCTTAGCGTCTTTGCGTTGG
>SBFN01000036.1 GCA_006226895.1 Deltaproteobacteria bacterium
CTTGGCAAATCTGCTGTACTCAATTAACGGGGAAGACGGTTTGAGTTGAACGTGTTCTTAGACTGTTCAATCAAAATCATTGCCACAGAGACACAGAGAACACAGAGTATAACCAGAACCAAAGGCTTAAGCTTACAAGTTTCACAGTGTTCTCTGTGACTCTGTGGTGTGATCCTCAAGTTCTTTTTCAGATAATCAAATAACAGGAGCTTCAGAATGGACCAGCTGGTTGCGACCGTAAACGGATCGCCCATAGATGATAAAGCCCTTAACGCGGCGATGCAGAGTCTTGCCCAGGAGAACTTTCACGCCACACTGGATGAAATCCCGGTTGAGTCCCATGAAGAACTCAGCGCAATGGCCCTGGAACGTCTGGTTGCTAGGGAATTGATTTTCCAGGCAGCCCTGGCTGAAGGTGTTGTTGCAGATGATGCCGCTGTTGAAGACGAGTCGGCGAGAATCTTGCGCATGATGGGCAACCCGGCGGATTTCTGGAAACGCCTGGCCGAGCGCGGTATGGATGAAGCGACTTTCCTGAGAATGGTACGCAAGGATGTTACGGTCGACCAGATGTCGGTGCGTAAATGTCGTGAGATCGAAGAGCCGACGGAGAAAGAGATCAAGGACTTCTTCTATGCGCATCCTGATCAGTTGCGCGGCCAGGAGCGGGTACGTGCAAGCCACATCCTGCTCCCTGTGGATGCAGATGATCCGGAGAAATCCCTTGAACATGCCAAGGCGATCAAGCTTAAAGCCATGCAGGAGGATTTTGCCGAGATTGCCAAAGCCCACTCCCTCTGCGCCAGCGCGCCGGGAGGCGGCGAATTGGGTTTTATCCGTCGTGAGGATGTCGACCCGATCTTTGCTGATGCGGCGTTCAGCCAGGTTGTCGATGAGGTCGGCGAGCCGGTCAGGACACCCTACGGTTACCACCTGATTAAGGTCGTAGAACGTGAAATCCCTGCACCACCGACTCTGGATGAAGCCCGCGACAAGATCATTGCTTTCCTGAATCAGGCCAAAAGTTCCAAGCTCCTTGAGGAGTGGGTCGGTACACTGCGCCAGGGAGCGGAGATCGTTTTTCACGATAATTGACTGCAATAATTGGTTTTTTCGACGTTGAGGAGTTGAAAAGTTACTTTCATCTCCTAGACTTAAAGCACATATCTGGTATCTGGAGCGATCTCTGCTCCCGGTGTTTTTCTCCCCACCGCCTGAACCGCTTGAGAGGTTGTCGATGGAACTGATTATTGAAGAGCATGGTAAAAGCTTCGGTAAGGTACACCAGGCCAGAATTGCCGATCTGAAGAGGCTTTTAAAAACCCATTCATCCCGAGAAGATGCCGAAAACCTGTTAGCCCTGGCTGACTCTCTGCTGGTTTACAGCCACTCTCAGGCTTTACTCAAACGCTCCGGTCCTGAATTGCTGGAATGGCTTCAGGCGTTCCTCGATTTCCTGCGTCAGCGCGACGAAGACGTCAATGTCGCCTATTTCGTACCACCCAAATCCGGGTCTTCCTTTCTGCTTGTCAATGCTCCAGATGTCCCTTACCTGGTTGATTCGTTAAAAACCATCCTGCAGCATCTGCCGCAGCGTGCCATGGTTATTTCACACCCGATATTAAACATTAATCGTGAGGACGGAGTCCTTACCGGTATTGGCGAGCAGTTCGCTGATGGCCAACTGGAATCTTTTATAATTGTCCAGTTTGAAGGTGTCCGAGATCTTGATACGACTTCTATCGAGGAAGAGATCCGCCGGGTCTTTCAGATTGCCGAGACGGTAGGACGACAACGAAAAGATTTGAATCAGAGTCTGCAGAAACTCGCTCTGATGGACGAGAGCCAGGAACAGAAAGATTTCACTGACTGGCTGTTGAGCGGTAATTTTATCTGCTTCGGCCATGCCTCGGTTGAAGTCCTGAACCTGAATGAAGCGTCTACCCAATTTCGATTGACTGAAGCCCTTTTGGGATGGTTGCCAGAGGCTCTTCTTGCCCAGGTTGACGGCGCAAAGAGAAGTCCGGAATTTACCAAGCGAGCTAAAAAAATCCTGAATCGCAGGAACCCGCTCGTCGTTGAAATTCTTCAGGAGGTCAGTCCGATCTATCAGCAGGATAACCTGATCTATCTTGGTTTCAGAGAATGTTACAAATCGGATAGAAGGGTTGAACATATTTACGTCGGGCTCTTTACGCAAAACAGCGTCAACGAGCTGGCCAGCAACGTCCCGCCTTTGAAAGCGAAGCTCATGGCGGCTTTAAACCGCCAGCATGTACCGAGTGAAAGTTACGACTACCGTAAGGTTGTTGAAATCTTCAATACTTTTCCCAAGGTGGAGATGTTTTTCCTGTCCAACCAGGCCCTCGACCGCCTGGTCCAATCATTTGTCAGTTTGCAAAGACAGCAATCGGTCAAGCTGGTCGTGACCCGTAGCCTCAGCCTGCGAGGCGTCACTCTGTTGGTTATCATGCCGCGTGATTATTACAGCCGTGATGCGGTGCGGCGAATGGAGTCTTACCTGGGTCGTTTTCTCTCGGCGCAACATGTTTCCTCGCGTGAAGTTCATTTCTATTCCGAGTACGTCAGCTTGCACTTCCGTGTTGTGCCCCAGGATGACCAGGTCAGAATCGACGTTGACGCGCTGCAGAAGGTGCTGACGGACCTTGCTCGCCCCTGGGAAGAAAAACTGCGGCTGCTCCTTTTGCGTGGGGCAGAGGGGCGTGCCGGCATGAACCTCTGGAACCGCTACGCCGATTCTTTCCCGAAAGACTATAAAGAGTTGATTCACCCCCGTTTTGCAATCAGGGATGTTCGGGCTATTGAACAGCTGCTTAAAACCGGAAAGGATGGCTTTGATCTATGGGGACCTTTCCAGGAGCGCCAGGAATTCTATCGACTGCAATTCTACAGCCTTAAGGAAAGCTACCTTAACGAGCTGATGCCTTTTCTTGAGAATCTGGCCCTGGCCGTTGTGGATGAAGTTGATTTTTTCCTTGAGGTCGATGGGTGCACCATCTATGTGAAAAGTTTTGCGGTGCGTAGCAGCTACCCTGAAGGCCTGCCGCTGTCGTCTCTACGTGACAACCTGCTGGAAACACTTTCCGGGTTGCGTAAGGGCAGCATAGAGGATGATTACCTGAATCGACTCATGGTCCTGACCGGTCTGGACTGGCAGGAAAT
>SBFN01000142.1 GCA_006226895.1 Deltaproteobacteria bacterium
AGAGGGATAAGGAAGACCGCGATCACCGTCGCGCCAAGCATGCCGCCAATGAAACCGGTACCGATCGAATGCCGACTCTTGGCGGATGCGCCGCTAGCAATTGCCAATGGAATGGTACCAAGAATAGAGGCGAAGGCGGTCATACAGATCGGCCGAAGTCTCAGACGGGCAGCTTCAACGGCGGCATCGTAAACAGACATTCCCTCTTCGCGGTTGGCTGCAGCGAACTCGACGATCAAGATGGCATTTTTGGCCGCAAGCGAGACCAAAGTGACCAAGCCGATCTGGAAGTAGATATCATTCTCGATGCCGCGCAGCCAGACAGCTCCCAGGGCACCGAATATGGCAAAGGGTATGGCCATCATGATCGACAGAGGCAACGACCACGATTCGTACTGGGCGGCCAGGATCAGAAAGACCATGATCATGCCGAAGACAAAAATCAATGCCGAGGCGCTGCCCGACTGCTTCTCTTCGTAGGCCTGTCCGGACCAGCTGAAACTGTAGTCCGCAGGGAGAACCTCCCGAGCCAGCTCTTCCATGGCATTCAGCGCCTGCCCGGAGCTGTAGCCCAGAGCCGGGTTACCGGTAATTTTACCCGCCGGGAAATTATTAAAACGGGTCACCAGGTCGGGACCCGTGGAATAGCTGACATTCACCACAGAAGAAAGCGGCACCATTACCCCATTGCGATTGCGCACATAAACTTTTTCGATATCTTCCGGGGTTTTGCGATATTCCGCTTCAGCCTGGACAATGACCTGCCAGAGTCGGCTATAGCGATTGAACTGGCTGACATAAAGGGAACCAAACAAGGTCTGCAGAGCGTCGTAGACATCCTGTACGGGAACGCCGAGCACCTCCGCTTTCTCCCGGTCAAGCTCGACCAGCAGTTGCCGCGAGGAGGTATTGATCGTGGTGGTCAACTTGCCAAGCTCAGGACGTTTCTGAGCCTCGGCAATCAGCTTGCGAATATTCACCTCAAGTTGCTGAATAGGGCCATCTCCCTGGCTCTGAACCCAGAACTCAAAACCTCCGGTCGTCCCCAGTCCGGGAATCGGCGGGGGATTGATCGGCGTGGCAAAACCTTCACGGATGCCAAGCATCTGCATGCCAGTCGCGGCGATCACCTCCGGAGCCTGCATTTCCGGCTCGGTCCGTTCGGAAAAATCTTTGAGCGAGGTAAAGATGATTCCGGCATTGGTTTTCAACTGACTATCGAGCAGGCTGTAGCCATCAAAGGTCGCAACTTCGGCGACCGCCGGATGATTCATCAAGATTTGCTCTGCCTGTTTCCCGACTTTACTGGTCTGATCAAGGCTGGAAGAGTCAGGTAACACATAGAGACCATAGAGGTACCCCATATCCTCGGCCGGCACAAAGCTTGATGGAACCGCCTTGAAAAGCCCCCAGATACCGACCAGCAGGGCAACAAACAGTACGCTGGCGAGCAGCGCCCTTTTGATGGCCAACTTGACGCCAAACACGTAGCCGTCAGTAGCCTTATCGAAAAGTTTGTCAAACCAAAGAAAAAAAGACTTTTTCCGGTGTCCTGGTTTGAGGATCAGTGCGGTCACAGCAGGCGATAGGGTCAGGGCAGCAATACTGGAGAAAAAAACCGAAATAGAGATAGTTATTGCGAACTGCTTGTAGAGCTCTCCGGTAATTCCACCGAGAAAAGCGACCGGCACGAAGACCGCAAGGACCACCAGGGTCGTGGCGATAATCGGTCCGGTGACCTCATCCATCGCTTTCTTTGCCGCAGCATTGGCTGACAGGCCGAATTCAAGCATGTTGCGCTCGACATTCTCCATGACCACGATGGCGTCATCAACAACGATGCCAATTGCCAGGACCAGGCCGAAGAGGGTCAGCATGTTGATTGAAAAACCGAATAGCTGCATGCCGATAAAAGTACCGATGATCGAGACCGGGACGGCCATCACCGGAATAAGTGTCGCGCGGAAGTTGCCGAGAAAAACCAGCACGACCAGAATAACCAGGCCACAGGCCATGAAGAAGGTAATGACGACCTCTTCGATCGAAGCTCGAACAAACTCGGTGGTATCGAGAGCAATTTTATATTCAATACCGTCCGGGAAGCCCTGTTCCATTTCAGCCATAACCCGGGTCACATCTTCGCTGACTTGCAGGGCATTGGCCCCCGGCTGCTGGTACACGGCGATCAGGGTCGCGGTTTTGCCGTTGAAACGAGTCCTTAAAGAATAGTCCTTGGCCCCAAGTTCGGCACTGCCAACATCTTTGAGTTTGACAATCGCAGCACCGTTGGCATCGGTGCGCAAGATAATGTTCTCGAACTCTTGTGGTGTGGTCAGCCGGCCCTTGGTGGTAACAGGGAAGCTCAGCATGACTTCCTCAGCATTCGGCGGCTGTCCAACCCGACCGACAGCGAACTGCTCATTCTGTGCCTTGACTGCATTGACAATGTCGCTGGTCGTAATGCCGAGTTGGGCCATCCTGTCAGGTTTCACCCAGAGCCGCATGGCGTAATCAGGGATAGCCAGAATCGCTGCCTGATTGGCACCGGGTATTCTTTTTATCGCATCGAGCACATAGAGGTTGGTGTAGTTGCCGACGTAGGTAGGATCATGGCGGTCATCCGAGGCGTAGACAGCGACAACCATCAGGAATGTCGCGGAGACCTTTTTGATTTGCACGCCCTGGGCGGAAACTGCCTGCGGCAGCATCGGCAAAGCCAGGTTCACACGGTTCTGCACATCGACCTGGGCCAGATCCGGATCGCGGTCAATATCAAAAAAGACATTGAGTGTCATGTTCCCGGAGGAGGAACTGGTTGAGTACATGTAGATCATGTCATCGGCGCCATTGACCTGTTGCTCTATAGGCGAAGCAACATTTTGCGAAACGACATCGGCGTTGGCCCCGGGATAGGTCGCAGCAACCTGGATCTGTGGTGGAGTTATCTCCGGGTACTGGGCAATCGGCAACCCGAACAGGGCGACCCCCCCGGCGATCATGATAATGATCGAGATAACCGAAGCAAAGATTGGCCGATCGATGAAAAAGTGGGATAGCATATCGGCCGCCTATTCTGCCTTTGCGGGAGCTTCACCCCCGCCAGCCATGACCGGCTGGTTGAC
>SBFN01000124.1 GCA_006226895.1 Deltaproteobacteria bacterium
TCATTGCGGTGCAGGTGCAGCAGCTGTTCGGTCAGTTGATCAATCCGTCCGAGAGTGTCGACATTGAAGATGCCATCGGCGTGACTCTCGTTGACAATACCAACGATCACAAAATCGTAGAGCGCATACTTTTCCTTAACCTCGTGGTGGAACACCCGGACGTGTTCATCTTTCCCCAACATATTTTCCGGGTCATTGTCGAACTTGACTTTCGAAAACTGGAGGGCGAATAGCAGGGTTGCCAGCAAAGTCAGGATGATCACCAGCCAGGGGCGGCGCAAACTGTGATCAGTTAGAAAAAAGCTTTTCATGGTTCACCTCAATATATATTCGGAAAAACATATATATTGTTTATATGTTTAAGTCAATGGCAGAAAAATTATATCACGTGATTGGTATTTTTTAATGTCGAGAAGGTGAAGAAAAAACCCTTTTTGCGTGGGAATCATTCCTTGTTTCGATTTAAGATTTCCGTGTTTCTGGTTATACAGAGATGAATAATCGGCTAACCTTTCGTTTCCTATAAAAAAATTGAAATAAAACACAGTTTGGTTTAAGATGCGTGCTTCAATCTTTTGTCATCCAGGGTTATTGTTACCCTCATTCTCTTTCAAGGAGTCGTAATCATGAAGCGTTCGTTCCTGCTGGTCCTGACCCTCTGTCTCACCATGGCTGTCGGTGTATCTGCCGGCTTTGCTGCCGAAAAGAAAGACCCCCTTGCGGCCTGGAAAGCCAAGTTTGATCCAAGTGGTGCCGAGTACACCTACATTCTTTCCAACATCTCACACCCGGTTATCGAGGGCGTCGGTGCCGGCTACCGAATCCGTGACCGTGTCTGGGAAGCTTCCGAGGGCCGTCTCTACGTTGACTTCCGCCCTCTGGCCCAACTCGGTGGCGAGAAGGACGTTATTAACAAGCTCAAGCTTGGTGCCGTACATGGCATGCTGAGCTCTTCGGTGGCGGCACAGAATGTTGCCGACACCCTCGGCATCGTCAACATGCCTTACGTTGTCGACACTTTCGACAAACTCGACACCTTCCGCAACACTCCGGAGCTCTGGCAGCCTTTTGCTGACAGCGCCCTGAAGAGCGGTATCATGACGGTAGATGTGACCGGTTACGGCCCTTACGGTTGGGCCACCAACACCCCGGTCAAGACGATCGCCGACGCTAAATCAATCAATTTCCGGATTGCCCAAGCCCCTCTCAATGCCGATTTTTACAAGGCGTGGGGCATGAAGTTTACGGTTATGCCGTGGCCTGACGTTCCCCAGGCACTGCAGACCGGCGTTATCACCGGCCTCGACCACACCGCCATCGTTTGCAACATCACCAAGAAGTTCACCATTGCCAAGAACTTCACCGAGCTTGACTATGCCCAGGGTCTTTTCATCCACCTGATGAACAAGCGCTGGTTCAACAAACTGCCTGAAGATCTGCAGAAGATCCTGATCACTGCCATCGAAGAGGAAAGTGCTGCGACTCGCGAACTGACCCGCAAGCAGCATGACGCTCAGGTCGCCAAAGCCAAGGAAGCTGGCGTTACTTTCAACAAGCTGTCCGACGCTGAAAAGCAGCAATTGGTCGACATGATCGCCCCTGTTTATGAGACCTGGGGCGAGAAGATCGGCATGGATTATTTCAAAAAGGTTCAAGCCGCGCTCGGTAATTGATTCTTTAAGTAAAAAACGCTATGATCTGCGACCGGGGAGAGGTTCTCTTCCCGGTCGTTTTTTTTGCAGCAGCGCCGCAAAGGACGAGGCGAGCCATATTTTCAAGCATCTATAAGTTGGGGGGGTCTGCTTTTTGCGCCACGCCTACACGCTACGCGCCTCTTTTCTATGAAAAAACTTATCTACTACATTCATCGTGTGTTCTCTTTCGTCGAGGACTGGAGCCTCTTCGCGACAGTTATGGTTGCCCTGTCGGTGGCGATCGCCAATGTCGCCCTGCGCAAACTGACCAGCGACGTCAATCTCTACTGGTCTGACGAAGTGGTGCGCAAGACAATCTTCTTCACCACCTATGTCGGCTGTATCGCCGCAATCCGCAACCGTTCGCTGATCCGTATCGACGCATTGCCGCAACTCATGCCCTTTCTGAAGAAGCCACTGACTGTTTTCAGTCATATCGGTGTGCTGGTTTTTTCCGGGTTCATGATTAAGCTCGGCTATTCCCTGGCAGAGATGGTCTATTACGACGAATATGCTAAAACGGCATCCCTGCAAATTCCCGAATGGTATTTTTACGCGGTGTTGCCGATCATGGGCGTGATGATGTTTATTCGCACTCTGATCATCATGGTTGAAGACTGGTTCGGTATCAAACTCTGCGAACCTCCAATTGAAGACGAGGTGGCCTGATGGACACCAATTACCTCGTCATTATGGCGCTGCTGGTCGGTTGCCTGGCAACAACGATCCCGGTCTTCATGGCACTCTTCTTTACCGGTATGGTCGGCCTGGTCTGGATTGCCGGTATCGATTCGCAGATTGTTATCGAAGTGCTCTACCGAAGCATGGACAAGTTCGCCCTGATCGTTGTGCTTTTCTTCGTTCTGTGCGGCAACATCATGACCACCGGCAGCATCGTCTCGAAGCTGATAAAGACGGCGAATTGCATGGTGGGCTTCCTGCCTGGCGGCCTGGCCATGGCGGGGATTCTTGCCTGTGGCTTCTTCGGCGCCATTTCCGGTTCCACGGTCGCGACGGTAGTGGCTATCGGCGGCTTCATGATTCCGGCGCTGCTTGAAAATAATTACGACGAGAAATTTTCTGTCGGCGTTATGACCACCGCACCCATCCTCGGCGTCATAATCCCGCCGTCGATTTCGATGATCCTCTATGCCATGGTCACTAATGACCCGCTTGAGGCTCTCTTTTTAACCGGTTTCGTCCCCGGTTTCCTGATCATGTTCTTCATGTCCCTTTACGCGTACTTCTTCTGCAAACGCCGGGATACCATGACCATGCCGAAGCCGAGCCTGCAGGAAGTGTTTGCCACCCTGCGCGAAAGCTTCTGGGCCCTGATGCTGCCGGTCCTGATTTTCGGTGGAATCTACTCCGGCTACTTTACGGCCAACGAAGCGGCTGTAGTCGCCTGCTTCTACGCTTTCATTGTTGAACTGTTCATTCACCGCGATCTCAAACTGCGTGAAATCAAGGGTGTTGTCATCTCTTCTGCGATCACCTCGTCAACCCTGCTCGTGATTGTTGCCGGTGCTTCGGTCTTCGGCGAGTACTTGACCTTTGAGCAGATCCCCGGCCAGATCGCCAACGCCGTGGTCGAGAACATTCAGACCCCATGGGTTTTTCTTCTTTCGGTCAATATCCTGCTGCTGATTATCGGCATGTTTATGGATATTATTTCCGCCACCCTGATCCTGACACCGATTTTTCTTCCCCTGCTGAGTCGCTTCGGCATAGATACCATGCATTTCGGCCTGCTCATGACGCTGAATCTGGGTATTGGCTACTGCACACCGCCGCTGGGCGTCAGTCTCTATATTTCTGGAGCAGTCGCCGATCGCGACCTGATTTATGTCTCCAAGGCGGTGCTGCCCTTCCTGTTGATTCAGATTGCTATCCTGATGCTGCTGACATTCTGGCCCGACCTGGTGCTCTTCCTGCCGAATTGGGTGTATCCGTCGTCGTAGAGAGACGGCCTTTGCCGTGAAAGTTCAAATTGAACGCAGACAGAAGCTAAGGCACACAGATAAATCAGAAGTCTAAAAAAATGCTGTTCAATTTATCTAAAAGGCAAGCTTCAAGTGGATAATTTTAAATCGGTTCGTCTCAGTCCTTAGCGGCGTTCGAACATGGTCGGTTTTTTGGTGTTAGACTTGTGGTGTCAAGTCGTCTTCATGCCCTGTTGTTTGATTGTTTTTTTAGGGAGGTTTTGATGGAAACGAAAATATTGATTCCGGTCGATGGTTCAGACACTGCGGGTCGCACTCTCGAAAAAATCATCGCTTTAAAAGAACGTTTTCCGCAAGAGCTGACGCTGCTACATGTTGTCGATGTTGACAAGTTGGCGTACCGCATGATTCCCGATTTTCAGATCGAAATGGTGAGGGAAAATGCCGGTAAGGCCGGGCAGCACGTGCTTGACAGCAAGGTTGCCATCCTTGAAGAGGCCGGCTTCACTGTGGATGCCCGCCTCGAATTTGGCCCGCCTCGGCAGTCAATCTGCAAAATCGCCAACGATGAAGCCTTTCAGCTCATGGTCATCGGTCGGCGCGAAAGCACCGGAGAGATCCGAGACGTCCTGTTTGGTTCGGTGGCCAATTACGTTCTTCACAACGTCGCCTGTCCGGTCCTGCTCTTCTGACCTGCCTCTCTAATCATAAGATTGAGTCATGAATTTTACCGCCGAGGATCTGAAACAACTCGAAACTCTGGACATTGAGCCGGCGAATGCTGCCCGTCAACTGGCCTGGTTGCGCAGTGGGCAACTCGATATCAAGCTGGAACGTTGCTGCACTGTCGATGACGGCATTACGCAACTTCAGCCGGAGACCCACGCTTATCTGCTCAGGGCTTTTGACTCGGCGATCGCAGCCGGGCGGCTGCGCCGCTTTGTCCCGGCTTCAGGTGCGGCATCACGCATGTTCAGCCCCTTGCACGCCGAGAGTGATGTTTTCGATGCCTGTCGTGCTGTCGAACCGCCTAAGGAGGCCTCGCAGACGGAACTCGACCTGCGGCGTTTCCTCAATGAAATTGAGTCCTTCGCTTTTTATCCGGACCTGAACAACGCTATGGCGGAAGATGACCAGGATTTACAGCAAGCTCTGGCTGACCGCAACCTGCCCCTGATCGTCCGTTACCTGCTGGAGCCCTGCGGCCTGAGTTACTCAAGGCTACCGAAGGGCCTGCTCGCCTTCCACGCCGCCGTTGACGGCGCCCGCACCCCTTTTATTGAGCATCTCGCCGAAGCCGCTCTGTTGAATGGTCTGGATGGCGTTGTTCACCTGCACTTTACCGTCTCCGCGGAGCACCTTGAACTGTTCAAGGCGCAATTTGCCGCCTGGCAGGAGACCCTTGCTGCGGCCTACGGCTGTCATTTCGAAGTAAACTACTCCACCCAGAAAGCTTCGACCGACACCCTGGCCCTGGATGCAACAGATCAGCCGCTACGTGACAGTGAGGGACGCCTGGTCTTACGTCCCGGCGGGCACGGTGCCCTGATCGAAAACCTCAACGACCTGGCCGGTGACATTGTCCTGATACGCAACATTGATAATGTTGTTCCCGATGTGCACAAGGAAGCCAACCTGAACTGCGCAAAACTGCTGACCGGTTACCTTGTGACCCTGCAGGAAGAACAGCACGCTCTGCTCAAGGCGCTCCATGATCATCCGGAAGACCCTATGACCCGGGAACTGGCGGTCTGCTTCCTTGGCGACCGACTGCAGCTAGACGTCTCACTCTTTGATGACAGCCAGGCCTTGCTCGACAAGCTTGACCGGCCCGTAAGGGTGTGCGGCATGGTTCCCAACAGCGGCGAGCCAGGAGGAGGGCCTTTCTGGGTGCGCGATAGCGAAGGGCGGGTGACCAGGCAGATTGTCGAAGGGGCACAGATTGACAAAAACGACTCCGGGCAGGCGAAGATCCTGGCCGGGTCAACCCATTTCAATCCCGTTGACATGGTCTGTGGCGTCAGTGACTGGCGTGGCAGACCTTACGATTTGAATCGTTTTGTCGATGAGGATGCGGTGATCATTACCAGCAAGAGGATGGAGGGACAGGAACTTAAAGTTCTCGAACTGCCCGGTCTATGGAATGGCGCTATGGCTGGCTGGCACACTCTGTTCGTCGAGATTCCGCCAGAGGCCTTCAACCCGGTGAAGACGGTCTTCGATCTTCTCAGGCCGGCACATCAGGCCTGACATCATGGTAACGGCTGGACGCCGACAGCCAGGATTAAGAAAGGGAGCAGGATCGAATTCTGCTCCCTTTGCTGTTGTTTCTCCAGGTGGTTTGTAGCGCTATGGATGAACCGGCTGCTAGTGGTACCGAATTTTTTTGATCCCTTCGAGGTGCTTGATCTTCTCCATCAGTTCCTGTCCGATGCGTCGCTCTTGCTGGGTGATGACCAACTGGTAAAAAAGTTCATCTGCGGCAAAGTCAAGATAAGAGGTTATATCGGAAACCTCGAGATCACTTTCGCCAAATACGGTCAATAACTCTTCGAGCAAGCCGTCGCGATTGAGTGCTGTAATGCTTAGTGTGAGAAAACGATCCTTTTTCATGATCGGGTCGAGTTTCTTCAGTAAGGTCAGGCTGGCCAGAACCAGTGCCGTGGCGATGGCACCGAGACTAAAGAAGCCCATGCCGAAGGCCATCCCCAGCCCGGCAACAGCCCAGAGGCTGGCGGCCGTAGTCAGGCCGCGGACCGAGGCCCCTTCCTTGAGAATGACCCCGGCACCCAGGAAGCCGATGCCGGTGACGATCTGTGCTGCGACCCTGGATGGGTCCAGGCGTAGTGTGCTTTGCGCATCGAAGATTCCGTACTTGAGATAAAATGCTTCCGAGATAATCATCATGACGCAGGAGCCGACAGCCACCAGCAGGTTGGTCCTTAAGCCTGCCGGGCGGCCGTGCTTTTCACGCTCAAGACCGACCAATCCGCCGGCCAGAGCCGCCAGCAACAGCTTGATGGTAATCTCCAACTCGACGTTACCCAGCAATGATGTTTCAAAAAACATACGAAAACTCCTGTTACCATTTTACCTCATACAAAGCCTGTCTGCAGGGGGGATGGGCCAATGGTTCAGGCGTCCTGGTCGATTCTGGCAAAACGTGGGACGTCCTGCCCTGCCACCTGAACCGTCTCCAGAAACATCAACAAGGGACGGACCCATAACGAATTGCCGTCGCTGAGACAGCGGTAAACCACCAACGGCTCTTCAGTTTCACTGTGCCGTGCCACGCCGATGACTTCGTAGAGATTGCCTTTGTAGTGCCGATAGCGACCCGGTTGAATCATGTGTTGCATAGCTTGTTCTCCAGGAAAGTTGTTACTCGTAATGAAGCATATCCCAGACTCTGGTACACTGGGACAGACAGATTTTTTAAGGAGCTATGAACCAGACAAAAGTTGGCAAGCTTAAACCATTCATTAACGTTAAGGCACAAAGTTGCAGCGATAAAAAGAGACCTTTTACGAACGGCAGAGCTTTTCCTCTGTGTTAACTCTAACGTTGATTTACCGTCTCATTTTTATCTGCCTTTAGAAAGTTCACCATGACTCCTGCCAGCCATGATAACCGTCTGCTCGATGCTGTGACCACAGATTTTGCCGTACTACGTGGTCAACCTCAACCCTATGGCGTCAGCAACCTGGCCGAAGGGATTAATTTTGCAGTCTTCTCTCGGCATGCAACCACCCTCAGCCTTGTCCTCTTCCAACCCGGAAATCTCGAACCGTTTCTGGAGTTTCCCTTCGACCCCAAAATTAACCGCACCGGTGATGTCTGGCATCTCTGTCTGCAAGGTCTGATGCAGGGCTTTGAGTACGGTTACCGGGCCGCACGCGACGCTACAGAGGAGTCGCCCATTCATCGTTTTAATGCTGAAAAAGTTTTACTCGACCCCTACGCACAGGCGATTTCCGGCCCTTCCCTTTGGCGGGAATCAAGTCGGGCAGCGTCAAGGGCTGGCAACTGGCGCGGGTTGTTGGTGGTCGACAAATTTGACTGGGAGATGGATCAACCGCTCAATCGTCACCTGGCCGACTCGGTGATCTACGAAATGCATGTGCGCGGCTTCACCCAACATGAATCAGCTGTGGCCGTTCACCCGGGGACCTTTTTGGGCATCATTGATAAGATCCCTTACTTGCAGGAACTGGGAGTTACCGCAGTGGAACTCTTGCCGGTTGTCGAGTTTGACGAAGCCGACAACTATCGCAAAAACCCCTTAACGGGGGAGGCTTTGCACAACTTCTGGGGCTACCACCCACTAAGCTTCTTCGCACCCAAGGCTGCCTACGCCGTCGACAAGAGGCCCGGTGCGCAGATTCGCGAGTTCAAGGCTATGGTCAAGGCGTTGCATAAAGCCGGTATCGAAGTGATCCTCGATGTAGTGTTCAACCACACCGGTGAGGGCAATGAACAGGGCCGAACCATCTCGATGCGCGGGCTGGACAACAGCGTCTACTACATCGTCGATCCGGAGACCGGAGAGTACGCCAACTACTCCGGTTGCGGCAATACGGTCAACTGCAACCATCCGGTGGTGCGTGACCTGATTATCGATGCTTTGTGCTACTGGGTTACCGAGATGCACGTTGACGGTTTCCGCTTTGACCTGGCCTCTATCCTGGGCCGAGGGCCCAACGGCGAAGTGCTGACCAACCCGCCGCTGCTGGAACGGATTGCCGGTAACCCGGTGCTGGCCAACACCAAGCTGATCGCGGAAGCCTGGGACGCCGCCGGGCTTTACCAGGTCGGCACTTTTCCAAACTTCGGGCGCTGGGCCGAATGGAACGGCAAGTTCCGCGATGATCTGCGGCGTTTCATTCGTGGCGACCTGGGCATGGTCCCGGTTCTGGCGACCCGC
>SBFN01000161.1 GCA_006226895.1 Deltaproteobacteria bacterium
TTCGGGGCACTTCACCGACCTGCTCGACCCATTCCCGCAAGCCCTTGTTGGCCTTTTTGACAACCCGTGAAGCCTGTTGCGCGTTAATATCACAATCCTTCAGTTCCACCCAGAAATCGTTAACGTCCTTTGCTATATCACGAAAGCGGTTCGAGATACTCATCCGCTGGATCCTTTCGAATAAAAAAACACACGAGAAAAACAACTTCGCACGCAGATAAAAGTTTTTACTTTAAACACGAATTGACCTGGCCACGACACCCGGCCATAGGCCAATAAACCCCAACAGATTTCCATCCTAGTTGAACCATAGCATCATGACAACCGAAAAGGCAGGTTTGCTGTTGACTGGGTGCGAAGGAGACTGATAATCTTCAGTTTCAACAATTTAAGCATGTTTTACGCCCTGGGGGAGTAGCTTCTACTGAGAGTCTGTATTATGGACGACCCCTCGAACCTGATCCGGGTTATACCGGCGTAGGGAAGCGGCGCAATTTTCGGGATTTCCTCGAAAAGGGCCGCCATGTGCGGCTCTTGCTGTTTTAAGCCCCTTGCTTTTGAGATCGACTATGCAGATCAAAGTCAACGAACAGGATCACTCTTTTGAAGACAACGTGTCGCTCGGTTCGGTCAGAGACCGTATCAAGGCAGACGCCGATCTGTTGATTGTCAATGGCTTTCCTGCATCGGCAGAGGCCGTACTCAGCAACGGCGACCAGGTGGTTCTGATAAAACGTGGAGAGGCTCCCGGAGCTGAAGAACTTGATGCCCTGATGACAGCCCGCCACACCCCGGGCGTCCATGCAACGGTCAAAGGTGCAACCATCGGCATAGCCGGTGTCGGTGGCCTTGGCTCTGCCATAGCGATAGCACTGGCCAGGACCGGTATAGGCCACCTGATTATTGCCGACTTCGATCTCGTCGAGCCTTCCAACCTGAATCGGCAGCAATACTTTATTGACCAGATCGGACTGCCAAAAGTCTATGCCCTTCGCGACACACTGGCACGGATCAACCCGCACGTCCGCGTGACCGCCTGCCACCTGCGCTTGGCTCCGGCAAACATCGCAGAAGTCTTTGGTCATGCCCAGGTGCTGGTGGAAGCCTTTGACCTCGCAGACCAGAAAGTTATGCTGATCGAAAGCTTTGCAGCAAGGTTCCCGGACAGGCCCATGGTAACCGGCTCCGGCATGGCAGGCTATGGCCCGGCGAATACCGTTCTGACCCAACAAGTCGCCAAAAATCTTTATCTTTGTGGCGATGCCACCACCGCAGCCGCACCGGGTACCGGACTTATGGCGCCCCGCGTCGGAGTGGCCGCTCATCATCAAGCTAACGCGGTACTGCGCCTGCTTTTGGGCGAACCTCCGGACAAAGAAGGAAAGCTCTAGATGGACATCACCGTCAACGGCAAGGCCCGTGAAATTCAAGACGGCATCTGTATTCAGGAACTGCTTGACCAAATGCAGCTTGATTGTATGCAGGTCGTCGTCGAACATAACAACAACATCATCCCGCGCCAGCGACTGGCAGAGACGCCTTTAAACAATGGCGACGCTCTGGAAGTCATCCACTTCGTCGGGGGCGGTTAAAACCTGGAGCGAGGTTCGGGGTGCGAGGTTCGGGGAGAGTCAAAAGCTTTTCACGTTCCTCGTCCCGCGTCCCACGCTCCCTTCTTCTGAGGTCAAAATGGACGAATTGATTATTGCCGGGCGTTCCTTCAACTCACGCCTGATGGTCGGAACCGGAAAGTTTTCATCCAACGAGGCGATGGTGGCTTCCATGGAAGGTTCCGGCAGCGAGATCGTTACGGTCGCGCTACGACGGGTCGACGTCGACAACCCACAGGACAGCCTGCTCAACCACATCGACCCCGAACGTTACCTGTTGCTGCCAAACACCAGCGGCGCCCGTGACGCTGAAGAAGCGATCCGCCTTGCCCGCATCGCCCGCGCAGCGGGCTGTGAACCATGGATCAAGCTGGAAGTTACTCCCGATCCTTACTACCTGCTGCCTGACCCGATCGAAACATTGAAAGCCGCAGAAGTTCTGGTCAAAGAGGGCTTTATCGTCTTGCCCTACATCAATGCGGACCCGGTACTCGCCAAGCACATGCAGGAAGCCGGCACCGCGACGGTGATGCCTCTCGGCGCCCCCATCGGCACCAACAAGGGCCTCCGTACACGCGACAATATCGCTATCATCATTGAACAAGCGACCGTGCCGGTGGTGGTTGATGCCGGCCTTGGCGCGCCTTCCCACGCCGCCGAAGCAATGGAGATGGGTGCCGATGCAGTTCTGGTCAACACCGCACTGGCCGTTGCCCGCGATCCGGGAGCCATGGGCGTCGCCTTCAAGAAAGGTGTCGAAGCCGGCCGCGAAGCCTACCTTGCCGGGCTTGGCAAGCAGCAGGACAAAGCCGAAGCAAGCAGCCCACTGACAGGATTTTTGAGAAGCTAATCAACACAGAAAAAAACATTCAACGCAAGGGCGCAAAGGAAAAAGAAAGTTCGCAGAGTTCATATTCGACAATCGATTTCCCCTTTGCCTCTTGCCATTAACTTTGTGTTTTTGCGTTACGCTTTAATGCTTTCAACTTATCGTCAACCGAACGGATTTGAATCCCAATGAGCTTTAAAGAAGTCATCGAAAAATACGACCCGCAGCTGGTCATTGCCGAGATTGAGGCCATGACTGCCGCGGACGTGCAACGCGCTCTGGCTGCCGAGCAACTTGACAACCGGGATTTCATGGCCTTGCTCTCACCGGCCGCAGAAGACTTCCTTGAAGAGATGGCCCAGAAGGCTCACGCGATTACCTTGCGCCGTTTTGGTCGAACAATTCTGCTCTACGCTCCGATCTATCTATCCAACGAATGCCACAACAGCTGTCTCTACTGTGGTTTCTCGGTCAACAATCCGATTCCCCGCCGCACCCTGAATCTTGATGAAATCGAACGTGATGCCCGCATCCTCCATGATCAGGGTTTCCGTCATATATTGCTGTTAACAGGCGAAGCACCGGGCAAAGTCGGCAACGATTTTATTGCTGCAGCCGCTGAACGGATTCGACCGCTCTTCTCCTCCATCAGCATCGAGGTTTACCCGATGGAGAAGGCTATCAAGAGATGGTGGAGGCCGGGGTGGATGGGTTGACGATCTATCAGGAAACCTACGATCCGCAGCTTTACCAGAAACTTCACCCCAGCGGTCGCAAGCGCGATTACAACTTCCGACTGGAAACCCCCGAACGTGCCGGTAAAGCCGGACTGCGCCGCATTGGCATAGGCTTCCTGCTTGGCCTTGGCAACTTCCGCAGCGAAGCCTTTTTTGCCGGCTTACACGGCCGTTACATGATGCACCATTACTGGCGCACTCTGTTGAG
>SBFN01000035.1 GCA_006226895.1 Deltaproteobacteria bacterium
CAGGCCGCAGCGGCCAATGCCGACTGGGCCAATGCAGAGGGTTTCTACCTGGTACTGACGGACCAACCCGGCGCTGAGAGCTGGCCGATCACCGGAGCTTCATTCATTCTGGTTTACAAGGAACAGTTGAAGGCCGCAACCGCCAAAGAGGTTTTGACCTTCTTTGACTGGTGTTATCGCAACGGTGCCAGTACGGCAGAGAAGCTCGACTATGTGCCGATGCCGGAAGCTGTTGTTAGCCTGGTTGAAAAAACCTGGTCTGAACAGATCAAATCAGCAGGCAAACCGATTTGGCCTTAAAAGCCGGTACGCGTTTCGTGGGACGAGGGACGCGGAAACCAAAACCTTTAAGAAGGTTGCAATATGCAGACGAAAACCCATATCAATCTTGATCCGGCATTCCGTTGGCTGACATTAGCCAGCGGTCTAGCCGTTTTGTTGCTGGTTGGCAGCATCCTCTACACCCTGGTGATGGGAGCCATGCCGGCGCTCAAACATTTCGGCTTAGGCCTTTCTGGTATCGCAAGACTGGGACCCTGCTTTCATGGAGTTCGGCGCGCTCAGCAGCGTGTACGGCACACTGGTTTCAACCGCCATAGGCATGTTGATCGCCGTACCCTTAAGCCTTGTGATCGCGCTCTTTTTGGTCGAAATTGCCCCGCCTTCAGTGAGCCGTTTCGTCGGTGGTGCCATCGAACTGCTGGCGGCCATCCCGAGCATCATTTACGGCATGTGGGGTTTGTTTGTGTTCGCCCCCTTTATGGCTGACCATGTGCAACCGTGGCTGGCAAGCATCGCTCCCGGAATGCCACTCTTCCAGGGCCCGCCCATGGGTATTGGCATGCTCTCAGCCGGCATTATCCTCGCCCTGATGGTGCTGCCGTTCATCACCTCGGTGACTCGTGACGTCTTTCAGATGGTTCCCGCGGTGGTTAAGGAATCTGCCTACGGTATGGGCAGCACGACTTGGGAAGTAACCCGCAAGGTGACCATTCCTTACGGAATCCAGGGGGTGGTTGGCGCCTGTTTCCTTGGTCTCGGTCGTGCTATTGGCGAAACCATGGCCGTAACCTTCGTCATCGGCAACCGTCACGAGATCTCAACATCACTTTTTGCCGCAGGCAACAGTATCGCCTCGACTTTGGCCAACGAATTTACCGAGGCCTCCGACGATCTTTACCTGGCCGCCCTGATCGAACTCGGTCTGGTCCTGTTCGGCGTCACCCTGGTTCTGCAGTTGGTGGCCCGTTGGTGGCTGCGCCGCACCGCACGCAAGTTAGGAGCCGTCCGATGAAACAGCGCAGCCTAATCTATCGACGTGGCATCGACATAGTTATTCGCCTGATCAGCAGCCTGGCGGCCCTGTTCGGCATGGCCATGCTCGGCTGGATACTCAGCATCGTTCTTCTCAAGGGCTTGCCTGCGATCAACTGGGAGTTTTTCACCGAACTGCCGGCACCACCGGGGATGCCGGGCGGAGGCCTTGCCAATGCTATCGTCGGCACCCTGATGATCACCCTGCTGGCTGGAGTAATCGGCGTACCGATCGGACTGGCGGCCGGTGTCTGGCTGGCCGAGTTCGGTCAACAATCGAAAACGGCTGAAACCATTCGCTTTGCGGCTAACTTGTTGATGGGCACACCATCGATCATCATCGGTGTCTTCATTTACGTGATCATGGTCATGACCACGGGAAACTTTTCCGGAATCGCAGGTGCCGTATCACTGGCTGTCATCATGCTGCCCGTAGTCGCCCGAACCACTGAAGACATCTTGTCACTCGTGCCGAGTGCGCTTCGCGAAGCGGCACTGGCGCTTGGTGTTCCGCGTTGGAAGGCCACGCTGGGAGTTGTTTTCAGAGCTGCAAAATCGGGGTTATTGACTGGAGTTTTGCTCGCCGTAGCCCGAGTCAGTGGCGAAACCGCCCCACTTCTCTTTACCGCGCTCAACAGTCCTTTCTGGCCCGAGTCGGCCAATGAACCGACCGCCAACCTGACCGTGACAATTTTTAACTACGCCATGTCTCCTTATGATGACTGGCAAACCTTGGCCTGGGGAGCATCCCTGTTAATCGCCGCCGGCGTTCTCGGCACAACCATACTCACCCGTGGTTTTCTCTGGTACAGGAGTAAGTAATGCAAACAGCAACGACAATCACGCAAAGCCATCATCAGCCAAGACCTTTTCCCCTGTCGACGACGAAAGCTGCTGATTTAACACAACCGGCTCAGGTTAAGATCGCCACTCGCGGACTCAACTTTTATTACGACGATCAGCAAGCCCTCTTCGACAACGATCTTGAGATCGCCACCAACAAAGTCACTGCGATCATCGGCCCTTCAGGGTGCGGTAAGTCGACTCACCTGCGCACCTACAACAGAATCTTTGAGCTTTACCGTGGTCAACGTGTCAGCGGTGAAGTACTTCTGGATGGTCAGAGCGTTCTCGACGGCAACTGCGACGTTCTGGAACTCCGACGCAAAATCGGCATGATCTTCCAGAAGCCAACTCCTTTTCCAATGAGCGTCTTCGACAACATCGCTTATGGCCTCAAACAGCACTACCACATCAACCGCAGTGAACTGCGTGACCGGGTCGAAAAAGCCCTTCAGCAGGCCGCGCTCTGGGATGACGTAAAGGACAAGCTGAACCAGCCTGGGACAGCCCTTTCCGGTGGCCAACAGCAGCGCCTCTGCATTGCCCGAGCAATTGCCGTAGAACCGGAGATCCTGTTGATGGATGAACCGACCTCGGCAATTGACCCGGTGGCTACGGCACGCATAGAAGAACTTGTTGACACACTTAAAGAGTGCTACACCATCGTCATCGTGACCCACAATATGCAGCAGGCTGCTCGCATCTCCGACTTCACGGCTTTTTTCTACAAAGGGGAGATCATAGAGTTCGGTGCCACCGACAAGATTTTTACCAACCCTGACAATCCAAAGACCCAGGATTACATCACCGGACGGTTTGGTTGAGGAGTTAGACATGACAAGTTTATTGCATAAAGAGCTGGAACATCTTGAGAAACAGTTGCTCGCCTTAACAGCAATCGTCGAAGAGAATGTTCAGCTATCATACAGGGCTCTTGCCGAGAGAGACGTGCCACTCGCTGAACGACTGATCGCATCAGACGAGGTGGTAAACCGTAAAGAGGTAGAGTTGGAGGAGGAATGCCTGAAGATCTTGGCCCTACATCAGCCCGTTGCTAACGATTTGCGTATGATCGTAGCTATCCTCAAGATTAACAACAACCTCGAACGGATCGCCGACCAGGCAGTCAATATTTCCGAAAGAACCGTAGATCTGGCCAGATTCCCCCAGGTTGAATGCCCTCTGAACCTGAACGACATGGCACAAAAAGTTATTATTATGCTTGAAAAATCGATTGTGGCCCTCATCAATGCGGACCTGGAGGTGGCCCAAGATGTTCTCGAACTCGATGAAGAAGTAGATACATTACATAGTCATAACTACAAGCTGTTTAAAGACTACATCCGGCAGAACCCCGACTCCATCGATACTGTTCTGAACTATTTGACAACGTCCAGACATTTGGAGCGTGTTGCCGATCTGGCCACAAATATTGCAGAAGATGTCATCTACCTGAATGAAGGAACCATCGTGCGGCATACAATTGCCTGACGGGTTGGAACAATGAAAACATCCTTTTGTAAAACAAAAAGGCCCGACATATTCATGTGTCGGGCCCTTTGATTGCAGGATGCTGAAGAGGTGCTCACTCGTCTGAACTTACTAAAAAGAGGCTAGGGGTGTTTGGTGCTGACGATTTCACTGCCCTCAAGCTGCTCAACGATAGCCGGAACGAGCTCATTGACTGCGCCCTGACGGGAGCCACTAACCCTTATTTGCGCAATATATGACCAGACCGGCTTTTCAGTGCTCACATCATAGAGTTTGGTCGACATTGTGAAATAATCTGTGTCGTATTGTTTATCATAGGTGCGGCCGTAACTGTAACCGTACCAGTTGCCACCAGTGTAAACGGCAGAGCCTCCCAGAACGAC
>SBFN01000210.1 GCA_006226895.1 Deltaproteobacteria bacterium
GCTCTTTTGCATGATGTCGTGGAAGATACGCCGACAACACTTGAAGATGTCAGTGACATGTTTGGTATGGAGATCGGCCTGCTGGTCGATGGCCTGACCAAGGTTGACGACGATCTTCTCAGTCGCAGCGTTTTAAAAGAGCAGACTTACCGCAAGCAGGTCCTGCTTGCAGTCAGGGATATCCGGGTCCTTTGTCTGAAGTTCTGGGACCGTATTGACAACCTGCAGACCATTCAGGCGTTAAATCCGGAAAAGCAACGCCTGATCGCCGAAGAGAGCCGTATGATCTACGTCCCTTTGGCCAGACACCTTGGCATGGGACGGGTTGCTACGGAGCTAGATGCCCTGTCGCTGAGAATCCTCTATCCCACCCGAGCTGATCGTTATGATTCCATCGTTCACGAAATGCGTGAACTTCATGAGCCAAATTTTGGCCGTATTCGTTCCGAAATTCACAATGTCCTGGAGCATCACAAGATCGATGCCTTGCTTAAGGATCGCTGGCGACATTTTTCCATCGTAGCCGCCAGAACGACCGGACGTGGCCTGCCAGCTCTCTATACCCTGGATATCCTCGTAGATCGATTCCTGGATGCTTATCACGCTCTCGGTTTGCTGCATCGTCTTTATCCACCGATTCCCGGCAAACTGCGTGATCATCTGAATATGCCGTCACAGTATGGATACCAGGCCTTAAAGACCAGTGTTCAGGCCGGCGAGATCCGTCTGCGTGTGGAGATCACCACGCGCAAACTTGCCCGTTTCAATGAGTCGGGTGTTTTAGCTCCCGGCTTTGAATTCCGCAGTTCAAGCTTTGAGGACCTGATGCAATCCCTGATCGAGGGCGAGTCTGCTTTTGATATGGAGAGCCTGCGGCTGGCTTCTGCGTCAATACAGGTTTATACTCCTTTAGGTGAGGTGCGTTCACTTCCAGAAGGGAGCAGTGCTCTCGATTTTGCCTTTGATATTCATGAGCAACTGGGTCTGCACGCTGTACGCGTGCGAATTAATGGCAAGACCCGCCAGCTCAAAGCCCGTTTGATGGATGGAGACCAGATCGATGTCGAAACCTCTGATCGACCGACTGTGTTGCCGAAATGGTTGGAGTGGGCAGTTACGCCGCGTGCTCGCAACAGTATTCGTCGATACCTGCGTTCAAAGGTTAAACAGCCGCGTAGTGGCAAGGATAAGTCGTAACCCGTTTCTCACCTGTCTCTCTTTTGTGCTTGTTGCACTGCTTCTGGTGCCAGCCGAGCTGGTGTTTGCCAACGAAGCCAATGTTTTTGTCTATCATCGTTTCAACGATTCCCGCTACCCCTCTACCAACATTACGACAGAAGCTTTTAAAGACCATCTTGAAACGCTCAAGGTCGAACAATTTACCGTTCTGACCCTTGGTGAGGTCGTCGATCGCATGAGAGCAGGTGAGAGCCTGCCAGAGCGGTGTGCTGTAATTTCAGTTGATGATGGATATCTTTCCTTTCTGACTGATGGATGGCCTCTGCTGAAGCAATATGGTTATCCTGCAACTCTATTTGTCAGTACCGATACTGTCGGTGGCTCTGATTTTATGGGTTGGCAGGACCTTCTTATGATCCAGAAAGAAGGTGTTGAAATTGGCAATCATTCCGCCAGCCATGCTTACTTGCTGGATCCTATCCCTTCAGAAAGCAAAAGTGAATGGAGAACCAGGGTCGCTGAGGACCTGGGGCGCTCTCAAGGACTGTTTCAAAAGCATCTCGGCACATCACCACGACTCTTTGCTTATCCCTACGGTGAATTCTCTGCAGAGCTGACAGGCTTGATCCGTGAGGCTGGTTTCCTCGCGGCCTTTGGCCAGCAATCCGGTGTCATTTCTGAGGGGCAAGATATGCACGCTTTGCCAAGATTCCCCGTTGGTGGTGCCTATTCCGCTGTAAGTGAGTTTCGTAGTCGTCTTTTTATGAAAAGCTTGCCTGTTCAGTTTGACGTCCATCAAGATACTGTAATCAATGATCAAAACCCGCCCACGTTAAAGTTTTACTTGAATAGCGAGGTTGTCGATGAAAGAACTTTGCAGTGCTTCGTTCAAGGGGGGGCGGGGTGTTTGTTGGAGCGGGGGACCGGAGAAGACATGGCTTACTCAGTGAAGGCGCTGCAGCCCCTGGTCGGGCGCCGCAGCAAGTACACGGTTACGGCTTCTGATACGTCTGGTCGGGTGTGGTACTGGTACAGTCAGTTATGGGTTTTACCGAGAAGCCGGGGCGTGGCCAATGAGTCTGTTTCTCGTTGAAAAAAGTCCGCTGCCGGTTGTGCCGATATTCGTACTCAGCTCTTCTTCCGGTTGACGCAATTTGGCCAGGTTGATCTGCTCCAGGTTGTTCTGGCGGATCATGGCGGTAATCTCTTCAATATACTCTTCCCCTCGCTGAGAATAATGGATCAGCCCTTTGCAAAGTGCTGCGCCTGTTACCGGCTTATCCATTTTCCGTAATTCGGCTCTGATCCTGCGGAGCTTTCTGTAGGCGCCGTTACGGTTGAGGTTGTTCATGTAGCTGCGAATCGATTGGTAAATGCTGGCGAAGACTCGAACCTCATAAGTTTCACCTGCAGGGCGTCCGGCGGGAACGAGCCCCGTGCCAGGCTTGAAGGTCCATTCACCGAAGAGGTTGTTTCCCATCTGTGCAAATCTGGACGTTCCCCAGGCCGATTCGTTGGCGGCCTGAGCCAGGACCAGGGCAGGGGGGATCGTATCAACCCGTTGGAGAAGTTGTTTGCGGGCTCGATGGTCAGTCAGTGGTCGCCCGCGAAGACCGTAACGTTTGGCTATGATACGAATGCGCTCACGGTCACCGGCTTCTTTGGCCCTGGCCTGGTGTCTGGCGAGTATTTGCTGGATTTCTCGACGCTCCTGGCTGATCTCCTGGTTCGCAAGAAGAACCATTGGCAGCAGGGCCATGAAAAAGGTTTTTTTCTTTGTTATTGTATTGACCGAGTTGTTGATGTCTTGCGGGATTTGCTCAAGAATAAGTGGTGGGATGTCACTGTCGAGGGACATCCATGCGTAGTCCAGGGTCTGAAAAAGCGCGCGTAAGCCTGAGGTCGTTTCCGGACCGGGGCTGTCTCAGCGCTAACCTGTTGCGCCGCAAAAGCCTCTCCGTGAGGGCTGCCGGTGAGTGAGAGCAGCAGGCATGAAGCGAGCAGCCAGGATAAGCGGGGTATGATTGTCGGGACGGTAGGCATCTGCTATCCAGGGTTACGGTTTCTGTTGCCAGCTATGGGCCAAACTGGCGCGAATTATATCACGCTTGT
>SBFN01000147.1 GCA_006226895.1 Deltaproteobacteria bacterium
CGGGCCCCCTACCACAGTATTAACTTTATCACCAGCCACGATGGCTTCACCCTCGCCGACCTGGTCAGCTACGCAGAGAAACACAACGAAGGGAACGGCGAGTACAGCGCCGATGGCGACAACCATAACCTGAGTGCCAATCATGGTTTCGAAGGACCCAGTAAGGACCCGGCGATCCGCGCTCTGCGGGACAAGCAGGTGCGCAACTTTGCAAGCTTGCTGATTCTGGCTCATGGTGTACCGATGTTGCTCGCTGGTGATGAGATGGGCCGCAGCCAGCAGGGCAACAACAACGCCTGGTGCCAGGATAACTCTCTCAGCTGGATCGATTGGGGCGACCTTGAGAGCAACCGGGATCTTTTTACCTTCTTTCGCCACCTGATTGCCTTCCGCCAGCAACATGCCTTGCTGCGTCCGCGTCATTTTGAGGCGGAAGAAAGCGCTGAACGTCGCCTGACCTGGCACGGCTTCAGGTTGCACGAGCCAGACTGGTCAGAGACGTCCCAGTCCCTGGCCATGCACTTGCAGGGCACGGCAGATGAAGCTCAAGTCTACCTGATCGCTCATCTGTCGGCAAAAGCCAATGAATTCGCCCTGCCGGATGCGAACAACGACAAGCCCTGGCGGCGATTTGTCGATACCTCCCTGACATCGCAAGGTCCAAGCTGTTTTCCGGGAAAAGAGGTGGCGCTGCAAGATCAGAAGGGTTATCGAGTTGCCGGCCAATCCGTGGTCGTACTGGTAAGATGACTCTGAGTAAGATTGTCAGCAGTCAACAGGCTGACGAGGACAAGCCAAGAGGCTCCTCTCTATTCGGCAGAGAGCAGGGAAAGAAGAACTTGCAATATAAGTATAATGGTCAGCAACCCGACGATACCGCCGGCAAGGCAGAAAAGAATGATGCCCAGAGTTTTCATAGTGACCCCTTTCAGGCAAAAAATCTTTTGTCCCCAAATTATGGCGGAGATTTTCACCGTGTCAACGCACCTTTACATTGTCCCGCGGGCGATCCCAAAAGGGATGGAAAGATTTGTCGATGAGGTTGTACCGTAAAAGCGTTGTAGCCGTCTCGGCGTTATTCTTGTTGTTTACCCTGGCCTGTCAGGAGAACCAGGCTGACAAGATTTCTGCGGCAGCGCAACCCGCACAAATTAGGCATCAAACGCCCAAAACCGTTGAGGTCCGCTCACTTGATGAATTGATCGCCTTGTTTGACAAACTTAACTACAACAGTGCAAGTTGGGCCGCAGGGAACCGGGAGATTCCGCGTCTTTCCTTTGATCAAGTGGGAGAAAACTGGAAGAACGCCTCGCAGGAAATCCCTGTGCCGACAAAAAAGCAGGTTTTCTTTCGGTTGATGGCCCCCCTCGTGCTTATGGCCAATGAAAAGATCCTCGATGCTCGGCAACTTGCAACCGCAAAGGCTTTGGCAGATCCGCAACTCATCACCCTGGCTGTTGAATACAAAGTCATTCCCGAAAGAGTCACTTCACTGGATGAAAAGCAGCGTCAGGAGCTACTCGCCAGGGCCGACATACTGCCGCCTTCCTTGGTTTTAGCGCAGGCCGCAGAAGAAAGTGGCTGGGCGAGTTCACGCTTTACCATTGAAGGAAACGCTTTTTTTGGTCAGTGGGATTTCAGTGGCAAGGGGATGGCTCCTGAAAAGCAGAGAAAGGAATTGGGTAACTATGGTCTGGCACGCTTTGACAGCCCCCTGGCTTCTGTAGAAGGCTACATGTTCAACATTAACACTCATGCCGCCTACCAGAAATTACGAGACCTGAGAGAAAAGCTTCGTGCGAACGGCAAATTGCTGACGGGGATTGAACTGGCCGGCACCCTCGATAAATATTCGGAACGGGGACAGGCATATATCGAAGGGCTGAGAAAGATGATCCGCTTTAACAAGCTGGAGCCTGTCGATGAAGCTTATCTGTCGGATAAACGTGGTTGGCGACTTATCAGTAAGGCGGAAGAATAATTATGTTTTGTCACTTAAGCGGTTTTATAAATACAGCCGATGTGTCATAAACACTTTGCCTCTTTGATGTTGTTAAAAATTAAGTTTTCTCCGGCTTTGACCTCACACATCCTCCGAGTATACTTATCTACTGTTGCGACTCTGATAGAACAGAATAAATAGGAGCTTTCTTTGAAAAAAATTACCTTTTTGGCGGTACTTCTGATCTGCGGGCTGGTCGCCGTTTACATTTATATCGACACAACCTCCCCGGTTATCTTCTGGGGTGTCGCAGAAAATGACAGCATTAACCACGCCCTGAAAGTGAATGTTGCTGACGATGTTGGTCTGAAAGAGGTCTGCTACACTCTATCCGGTGGTGCCTGCGCGGGTGAGGAACGTTGTTCAAGAGAGCTGCAAACCCAATCGTTTGACCTGCCGATTGATCCCGATCAATGTGTTGTCAACTCGGACCCCCTGGAGGTGAAGATCTCTGTCAAAGCGATCGATTCATCGCTTATTGCCAACAAAACAGAGGCTTCCATAACTCTAACCTACGATAATAAGGCTCCGAACCTGATGACCCTGCAGGGTTCTCTCTCCCTTAAACGTGGGGGGACTGGAGTTGTTCTCTACGAGGTGGGTGAAGTGCCCAGTGAAACCGGTGTGCTGCTTGGTGATTTACACTTCAGGGCCTTCGAGTTTGAGCCGAACAAGTACCTGAGCTTTTATGCCCACCCCTATAATGTGCAAGCGGATGAGTTCAAGCCGAGGGTGTTTGCAACTGATGCCGCGGGGAACCTGAGAAAGATCAGGCCCGGCTCAAGAACCGCTTCACACACCTACCGCAAAGAGGTGATTGAACTGAGCGATGATTTCCTGGAAACTGTTAAAGACAAGATGATGGCGACTTCAAACCAACCGGCTCTGGATGTTTTTGTCGAAATCAACAACAAGGTCCGCCAGGAGAACTATCAGCAGATTGCGCAAATCTGCCAGAACACGGAGCAGAAAAAACTTTGGCAAGGAGCCTTCCTGCGTAATCAGGGCGCGACCAAGGCCGGCTTCGCAGACAGCCGCACATATAAATATGGTTCAGAGGTTGTCAGTCAGCAGGTGCATCTTGGTCTTGATATCGCAGGTATCAACAATACCCAGATCTTCGCAGCCAACCACGGTAAAGTCCTCTTTGTTGGCGAGATCGGCATCTACGGTAACGTTGTCATTCTCGACCACGGCTACGGCTTGCACTCTCTGTATGGCCATCTCCACCAGACCAACGTCCAGGAAGGCGACATCGTGAGAAAGGGTGACGTTATCGCGCTCTCTGGCGAAACGGGCCTGGTCTTTGGTGATCACCTGCACTACGAGATGCGCGTCAACGGTGTCGCCGTTAATCCGATCGAATGGTTTGATAACGTTTGGGTTTTGAATAATATTGAGGCCTATCTGCCCAGTGTCGGGGAAGAGGAATAGATATCAATTTTTTCTCTTGCGAGCTACAGATCAGTAAAGCCACCCCGTTTTTGATTGGGGTTTTTTCTGCTGCAAGGAGTGTAGGGATCAAGCGACCAATTGTATTGGCGAGTTGAGTTGGCGAAAGGTATGAGCTGTTGAAAATTTACTGGATAAAGTAGCCAGCAATTTTCCAATGACCCTCATCCAGCATCACGGTAATGTACTCGGCCACACTTTCGGACTGTTGGTACTTGGAATCGAAGATCAGGGAGATATACTCTCCCTCCGGGCTGTCTACAGCCGTTGTGGAATAACTCGAGTCCTTTTCCTTGCGCTCGACCAAGGCCCCCGAAAGGGTTCGGGCCTTGGTCAACTTCTCCACCCAGTCCTTTTCAGTCACTCTTTCCTTCATCAAAGCAGCTGACATCTGCCAGCTTTCAGCATACTTGCCTGCATCAACCAGCTGCAAAAACTCCATGGCTACGGCCGTTGCCTTTTCGGCCTTCTCCGTATCCGGTGTTTCATTAAGAATCGGGAAAACGATCATAAAGACGCAGGCAACGATGAGAACAATGTGAATTCGAAATTGCTTGGGGATCAAAACAAACCTCCGCATGAGTTAATTCTGGAACCGATATCTACTATGAAAAAGGGATCAGGTCTACATTTTTAACTTGTGACAGCAACTCTTTCAGCAGGAGAAGTGGATTAAAGTCTTCTCTAAGCTTCCTGACCAAGACGACGGAACGCAGCAAGGACGTCATTCTGGCTGAGAATGCCGATCAACTTTTGCGCGTCTTCTGCATCAATCACTGGGAAATAACTGATATTACGGTGCTGCTTCAGGATCTTCAAAGCTTCACGTAGTGGTTGATCTGGGTACAGGCAGTATTGTGCCGTTGCCGCCAAATCACCAGCGACCACCAGTGGCACAAGCGCCGGCTCAAAGAGCAGGTTGCGAATTTCCGTGTAATCAATCATGCCAATAAAGTGGCCGGCATCATCAACAACCGGGAAGCGGTCATAACGGCTGTGGGCAATATGCTTAAGCAGCGCATAGTAAGGGGTGCTGTGCAGCACTGTCTCGACGTTTTGCCGCATAATGTGCTTCACCAAAATATCGCCTGGGTCTTTAAGACGGTGACCGATCGGCACACCCAGAGAACTGCGGAAGTGGTGTACGACATTATGCATTCCCTCGAGAGTGCCCACCGGTGATTTCTTCTGCAGCAAGGCGAGAATCGGCACTTCCCCGGAACGAACCAGCCCATGGCGAACCGCGAGAGGCCCTATCAATTCGAAAACGACCACGGACCCAAGCACTATCGTCTCCAGAAGTTTGCCACCACCTGGCCAGTGATGAGCCAATTGACTGCCCAGGCCGATTGCGACCCCGGCCTGCGCCATTAAGGTCAAACCGATATAAGTCTTTTCATTGGAACCGAAAGCGCCAAGCCTGGCACCGATGGCAGCTCCAAGCCATTTGCCGAGGGTTCGCGCGATAACATATGCCACTCCGAGGAGACCGATGTGCGCCAAGGACTCAATATGCAGGTTTGCGCCGGCCAGAACAAAGAAGATGACATAGAGAAGATAGTCGACCTGACGAATGTCCTGCTGTAGACGATTCCAGCGCGGACAACTGTTAGCGAGAACCATACCGAGGATCAGGCTGGCCAAGAGCGGATCCATGCCCAACCCCTTGCAAATGGCAACGTTAACCGCGATACCGCCAAGCATTAAAATCTTGTTCTCGCTAGGCAGTTCAAGACGTTGAGCCCATACCGACAGAACGAAACCGACGGCGGCGCCTATTACAACAGGACCTCCCATACGCATCAGAAGAGCGACGACACCTTCATCCGGGAAAATGATGACGTGGGCGATAACAGCGAACCCGAGGACTGAAACCAGGTTATTGAAACCAACAAGGGTCAACACCAGGCTGGTCACCGGCCCCTCTGCCTCATACTCGCGGATAACCATTAGGGTTGCTGCTGGCGCTGTGGCAACAGCAATAATGCCGAGGAAAAGAGCAAAGCACAGTGACGTCTGCCATAACGTCTGCCCTGGCAAAACCGTTTGCAGCAGAGTCAGATTAACGACGAGTACAGAGGTTGCGACCAAGACAAAGGTCAAAAGAATTTCAGCCCCGGAGAAAAGCAGGACACGATGTCGCCATCGATCAAGATGACTGACTTCAAACAGCCCGCCAATATGCATCAGGATCAGGGCAAGAGCCAGGTCTGAAACCAGGCGCAACTCAGTCAGGACGGCCTCCGGCAGGAAGGTCGGCAGACCAACCAGGCCAGCAAAGGACGGACCGATGAGCAGGCCGACGGCCAGGTAGCCGGTAACCCGTGGAATATGGCAGAGGGACGCCAACCGGCCACCAAGAAGAGCGCCGATAAAAATTACGGCTATCGCCGTCAATATATTGAGCAAGAAAGAGTCCATAGCGGTTTCCTGGCCAGACTACCTCCTCAACCAGAAGGGTCTCACGCCTTCCAGCTTCTTGCGGAATAGTGAATCACCCTGGTCAAAGTGTCTATCATTTGAATCTGTTCATCTCAATGAACTGCCGCGGACAGACAAGGCGTCAATCAGAGCCTCGAAATAAATCAGCTGTTTTCCCGGAGGCTGAAATCAATCAACGGCATAAGTCTTGTCGAGAGATGCCAGTCCCTCCTTGTCGCCTATGATCAACAGCCGATCGCCCTCTTCGAGAACGGTATTGCCGTCCGGAACGAAAGATTGGTCTTCACGTGTCAACATTGCAATCAGACAGCCTTTGGGAATCGGCAAATCGTGCAAGGCCTGACCAATCATGCCGCCGGTGCAATGTCCGGCGCGGATGTTCAAGTTCAAGAAATGGTCATCATGAAGCAGACTCTGCCGCAAACCTTGCTCGTCATTTGCTTGGTGCCATTCCTCGAGAAAACTCTCTTCATCGATACGTTCGGCTATCCGCGCCAGAATTCGTAAATGCTGAGTAGGATTGTGATCCGGACTGACCAGAAAAAAGAGCGCATAGACAACTTCAGAGCCCTCCTCCTGATAGTTCAACGGATTGTACATCGACACCGTTACACCCTGCCTGGCCCTCACCAGGAACAGCTCTGCACGATCGACCTTGTCCGAACGGAAATGAGGGAGCGCCACCCCGTGTGTAACGGGAGTTGCTCCGATCTTGTTGCCGTCCATTACCTGCCTGCAGATATTTTCTTCGGTCAACGGAATGATCGTCCGAAGCTTCTCCGCAACTTTCGCGACCACATCTTCAAAAAGACATGCGCTCTTAAGGTCAAGGCTTTGGCTGCGCATGACGATCTCATCGAAGGGGTCCTCTTCGCGCAGTCCCTTCTCGCGCAGGATCCCCCTTAACTCGCTATCCAGGTCAACATGTTTGTGTCGGCCCAAGCGTTCAAAAACATGGTATATGGCTCCGGCACGAATCACGCGATGACGGCCATAAACGAGGTACCATCCGCTTGAAAACAGGACTAACCCCGAAGAAAAAAGCATTGGCACAAGCCCCATCTCGAAGATCAGGAACATAGGCATAACAATACCGGCCAGCTGCATCCAGGGATAAAAAGGTGAGCGATAGCCCGGGTCGTAAGATTGAATCTGGCTCTCTCGCATGACTATCACCGCCACGCTAACCAAGCCGAACATCAACAACTGAAAGGAGCTGGCCAACTTGGCGATCCCAACCGGATCAAACAGGACGATGACGAGAATGATGACAGCCAACGTTGCCGCAATGGCGAGGAAAGGGGTGTCAAACCGACTCAATCGGCGGAAAAAATCAGGGAGCAGGTGATCTCGACTCATAGCCAGAGGATATCGCGAGGCGCTCAACATGCCCGCGTTGGCAACCGAGACGAAGGCCAACAACGCCGCAACAGACAAAACAACAACCCCCGGAAAACCCATGGCATAACCGGCCGCGGTCGCGACTGGGGTCAGGTTATTATGCAGCTCTTCAGGCGGAACCAGGCCAACGATTATCGTGGTACCGAAACCATATATCAGGATAGCGCTGGCGAGGGAAAGGAACACCGCTCGCGGCAAGGTGCGTTCAGGGTCCTTGACCTCTTCCGACAGGCTCGCAACCTTGGTTACACCGACGTAACTGATATAAACCAAACCCGCGGTAGAGACGATATTATCGAAACCAGCCGCCAAGAACCCTCCGAAATGAACCGCCTGCACAGAGAACGCGCCGCTGGTAATAAAAACCAGCAACAGGCAGAGGAGGCCGAAAACCAGAGCGACTTGAAGACCTCCACTCTTCTTGGTGCCCAGTAAATTGATCAAGCCAAGCACAACAGCAATCGTAAGAGCAATGGGGACAATCTGAATCTCCGGGAAGTACAGAGCAATATAGGCACCCATGCCGACCAGAGCGAAAGCGACTTTAAGGATCAAGGCCAGCCAGGTACCAATTCCGCCGATCGTGCCAAAGAATGGCCCGAGGGAGCGATCCAGGAAATAATAGACCCCTCCGGCACGGGGCATAGCTGTCGCCAACTCTATCACACTGAACGTGGCAGGGATCATCGGTAAAGCCGCCAGCATGTACGAGAGGATAAGGGCCGGACCGGCTTTGACGGCAGCAATTCCGGGCAACAGAAAAAAGCCGGCACTCAGAGTTGCCCCGGTTGCGATAGCATAGACATCAAGCAACCGAAGCTCTTTTTTCAACCGTACGTGTTTATTAGTAAAAGCCATTTTGAATCTCGATCGTCTGGCAGTTTGTCCTAACCAGCTCGTTCCCCGGCAATAAATCCTTCAAAGAGGGTGTAAATATATCATAATAATTCAGATGACAGATAAACCTATTGCTGCCAGAAATAGACTTTTACCGAAAAAACGCATACAGAAACATTTGCTCTTGTTCAGGATGTTTTTCTGTCCAGGCCCCGGTACTGAACCGCTTCCGCCAGATGCGTTATGGTGATCTCCGCACTCCCGGCAAGGTCGGCAATAGTACGACCGACCTTGAGTAATCGAACATAGCTGCGAGCCGACAGGCCTAGCCGGTCAGTGACCTGCTTCAG
>SBFN01000043.1 GCA_006226895.1 Deltaproteobacteria bacterium
CGTCAGGCCGGTTTCTTCTGACTCGAACACCAGGGTGCCGTCAATGATCTCCAGAGCAGCTATGCTGAATATCTGCAAAAACTCCTGATCGATCTCCTGTGATGCTTGCTTTGAGAGGTTGCTGCCTTCGGTGACGGTGTCGGTTGTTTTTTTGATATGGATTTGTGGTTGTCTCAGACTGATTTTGGCAAACTCGAACTTGCGCTCAAGAAGCCCCTTCCAGCGCAGGGTCACCAGGGCCTTTTCTGTCTCGACCTGAAACTTCGAACTGCTGTCACCTAGCTGTAAACCGTTGATATGTAAAGCCAGGTTGGTGTCGTACAGCTTGTATCCGATTTCGCCCAGGGTCACGGGCACTGACAGCAGGGAAGCAAGCTCTTGCTCAGCAGTTTTCCGGTAATTATTGAGATCAAAAGTGAAAAGAAAATAGGCAATCGAGGCCGCTGCCAGAGTGGCGATGGTCAAGAGGCTCCAAAGAAGCAGTCGTTTGCTCTGCACAGGTTGCGAGGGCTGTTCCGTCATGAGTCCTCAGCGATCGTCTTAGGGGACTCCGGTAAGGCCTCCTGCTCCGCTAACCGTGGCAAGAGAACTGTGAAGGAGCTGCCTTCGCCGACTGTGCTTTCGGCATTGATCGTGCCGCCATGTAGAATGACAATCTCTCTTGCCAGGCAAAGTCCGAGCCCCACTCCCCCCGTTTCGCGCGCATCACCTGTGTCGAGCCTGTGAAACGGCGAGAAAATAGATTCCAGCTCATGCTCTGGAATGCCGATCCCCTGGTCAGTGACACAGATGGAAACCTCTCGTTCATTGCTCTGCGCTGTGAGCTTGATTCTGCCTCCCTGAGGAGAGTAGCGACAGGCATTCTCCAGTAGTTGTGTGATGGTCTGATTCAGTTCTTTGCGGTTGCCGTAGATCGCTGCCTCTGTCTCACAGTTGATCTGGATGACGTGGTGCTTCTTGCAGTCACGGGTGTTGGCTTGAACTTTTTCCAACAACTCTCGAATAGACAGGTATTCATAATCGATCCGTGTCCGGTCTGTTTTGAGCCGCCTGATATCCAGGAACCTGTTGATTAGATCCGTTAGTTTTTCTGCCTCCTGGCAGATGATGCTTATGTGCCGTCTGTGCTGCTCTGGGAGATCCTGCTCACCTTGCAGGAGTTCGGCAAAGCCGCTGATCGCAGTCAGCGGGGTACGCATTTCGTGACTCATTGCCGAGAGAAGTTCATCCTTGATCCTTGCCAGCTCTTTGCGCTCGGTCACATCCTGGGCGACCTCGAGACGGACCAGTCGGCCATCGGTCCAGCGAATGGCCTTGTCGAAGCATTCGTACCAACGTTTCGTTTTAGTGTTGAGAAACTCCCACACCACCGGATTGCCAGGTTCCCCATTGTCGAGGAGTTGTGGATTGGTGCAGAACTCACAAGGTTGATCCATATTGGCCTGCAGGTAGTGATAGCATTTGCGCTTTTGCCAGTCCGGTCCAAAAAAATCGACAGCAAAACGATTCACGTAAAGCAGTTCGTAGGTCTTTAGGTCGGCAACGTAGACAACGGCGTTCATCGAATCGAAGAGGGTGTTGAGTTGATGGATATGGTCCTGCATTTCCTCCTGGATTCTGTCGCGTTCCTCTTCAAGTGTTTCTTCATTGCTGCGTAGTTTCTGTAGGCTGTGAGCCAGATAGAAAAAAAGTAGGGCTGCCGTTACTCCCACAAACAGCCAGCCCTTGATGGTTTGGGCCTGTGTCAGTTGGATCGGGTCGCTAATAAACCACGCCAGTATAGTGTCGGAGAAGTAAATCCAGAGGCAGGCGAAAATAGAGTAGAAAAGCGCTGTTCGTGCTGCTGTACGTTGATGAAGTTTTCTTCTGCTCTGTAGGCTAGTTGATGGCATTTGGGTGCGAAACCTGTATGTTTATGTTGAAAATGGCGCTAAAAGTCCCTAAAGAGAATCGGGCTGAAGGAAAATATGAACGTCATTATAACTGTATTTTTAACCCCTGGCGTAATTTATCGTTCTTTTTGTTGTCGGCGGCTCAGTGAGCCTCCGATGAATTACAACTCCAGCGCCTCCGGTGCAAACTGCAGGGCCACCAGCAATTGTGTCAAGCCTTTCGGAAGGGGTGCTTTGACAGTAATAGCTCGCTCATCATTCGACCGGGGAAAGCTCAGCTGGTAACAGTGCAAAAAGGGTCGCTCCAACTCATTGATGAGTTCCCCTCGATAACGGAGGTCGCCAATGATGGGGTGGCCTGACACTGCCAGTTGATGCCTAATCTGGTGGTGTCGGCCGGTGACGAGTTGCAATTCCAGCAAAGTGTAGTTTTCTGTTGAGGCCAGCGGCATGTACCTGGTTAAGGCCTCTTTGATCTTACCTTTGGCGGGAACCTCACTGTCAAGTACTCCGGACTCGATGAGCTTGCCGCTGACCACTGCCAGATAACTTTTGCTGAACTGACCCGCGATCAACATTTGACCAAGCTTGCTGATTGCCGCGCGACCCTTGCCAAACAGAACCGCGCCTGAGGTCCCTATGTCGAGGCGATGAATCGGCGAGACCTGAAAGTTTTCTTTGCGTAGGGATAAAAAATCCTGAACGCGGTGCAAAAGGTTGTCTTCATGACCTACCGCGCGATGGATGGCCAGGCTCGCAGGTTTGTTGAGAACTATACTCTCTGAGTCTTCGTAGAGAATCTGCTCGGGTTTGACAGGCAGTTTTTCGATACATTCAAGCCAGCGCTTTGAGTTTTTAACAGCAATCGTCTCGCCTACGCGGGTGAGTCTGCTGGCTTCGGCTATGTCATCGCCAACGGTTACTCGCTGCTTTTTGCAGATCTGGCGCAGAAAGGCGGTTGGTGCTGTTGGAACCCTCAGTGCCAGCGCCTCGTGCAGAAGCAGATTCTCTTCGCGTAGATTGATTTGCCATTGAGTCATAATCTCTTCTTAACACAGTTGTTGCGGGTTTGCGAGACTGCTCTGCCCAGAGGTGAAAAAACCATGCTCAGCAGGTGTTAAATCTCCTTTACTCCGCTGCCATAGCTTGCTAACATCTCCGGCTAATTACTGCCCGTCTGTG
>SBFN01000099.1 GCA_006226895.1 Deltaproteobacteria bacterium
CATTGCTTTTTTTCTCTTCTTGATAAGTAAGATGCGACTCCTGTAAAGGGAGGTATAAGGACTTTTCTGATGTCATTTGCTTCACTCGGTCTCCGCGCTGAATTGCTGAGCGCAATTGTAACCCAAGGCTATACCGCACCGACCCCAATACAGAGTCAGGCAATTCCGGTTATCTTTGAAGGATGTGATTTGCTCGCCGGCGCTCAAACCGGCACAGGTAAAACAGCCGCGTTCGCTTTGCCGATCGTGCAGATGTTGAGTGAAACGACCACCTACAAAAAGCGCCGGAATCCCAGGGCCCTGGTCCTGGTTCCAACCCGTGAGTTGGCCGCCCAGGTCAGCGAACAGATGCAGAACTATGGTCGTCGCCTGTCTTTGCGTTCCACCAAGATCTACGGTGGCGTCAATATCCGGCCGCAGATGGAGCGTTTGGACCGGGGGGTTGATATTGTAGTCGCAACGCCCGGGAGGCTCCTGGATCATGCTGAACGTGGCACGATCAAACTTCACGAGATTGAGTTCCTGGTTCTGGACGAAGCGGATCGCATGCTCGACCTCGGCTTTATCGACGATATTCTTCGGGTGGCGGAATTCCTGCCGGAAGATCGTCAGAATCTCCTTTTCTCGGCAACCTATTCAAAGAACATCAAGCAACTCGCAGACGAACTGCTCGATCAGCCACGAAGGATCGAAGTCGAACGCCGTAACATCGCTGCTGATGCAATTACCCAGGCGATCTATCAGGTTGAGCGAAGTCGCAAACGGGAAATGCTTTCGCATCTCATCCGTAAGGGCGATTGGAACCAGGTTCTTGTTTTTACACGCACCCGCTATGGTGCCGACAAGTTGACCGACGAGTTGCTCTTTGATGGGATCAAGGCTGCACCCATCCACAGTAACAAGAGCCAGTCGATCAGAACGCGGACTCTTGCAGAATTCAAGAAGGGTGAAGTGCGTGTGCTGGTGGCAACTGATGTCGCTGCACGCGGTCTTGATATTGCAAATCTGCCTCACGTTGTTAATTACGAGTTGCCGCAGGTTCCGGAAGACTATGTACACAGGATCGGTCGCACCGGCCGGGCAGGGGAAGATGGTATAGCGATTTCACTGGTTTGTCCTGCTGAGCAGTCACGGCTGCTGGAAATTGAAAAGCTGCTTGAATATGCCATTCCGCAGGAATCAATTGCCGAGTTCCCCGTGATTGCAGTCAAGCGAGGAGTCAAGGCGAAGCCAGGGCAAAAAGCCAAGGGAGCGTCCAAGTCTAAACAGAGATCCGCCAAGGCGAAGTCTCCTGCAAAGGCTAAAAAGGCTGCAGCAAAAGCTGCGAAGGCGAAGTCTCAGACCAAGACCAGTAAGGGTCGACGGGGCAAAGTTGATATCAAGTCTCCGGCAGCCAAGCTCGGTCGCCGATTGAGCAGGACGAAACCGAGCAAGTAGGACCTCCTGGTCACTTTCAATCAAAGCGAAACGAAACTCTCACGGGGAACACTTGATCATAAGTGCTCCCCGCTTTCGTTGTAATAATAATGTTTTGTGGTTAACTTCTGATACAACACTTTAACTTGTGAGGTCATCAGTCATATGAGCACAATCATCGACTTGGCTGTTATTGGCGGAGGCATCGTTGGCTGTGCCACTGCACTGGCGATCAGCTCCCGCGATCCCAATCTGAAAATAGCTCTATTGGAGAAAGAAGCAAGCCTGGCATCTCATCAAACCGGTCACAATAGTGGTGTGATCCACGCCGGCCTCTACTACAAGCCTGGTTCCATGAAAGCGGAAACCTGCGCTTCTGGGCGTGAAGCTCTTTACCGCTTTTGCAATGTCCATGACATCCCTCATCAGCGTTGTGGCAAGGTCGTTGTCGCTGTTGATGATTCAGAATTGCCCGCGCTGGAAGAGTTGGAACGCCGAGGACTGGCCAACGGCCTGGATGGATTACAGCGGCTCTCTGCATCACAATTGCACGAGCATGAACCGCATGTTCAAGGGGTTGCCGGTCTGTTTGTGCCACAGACCGGAATTGTCGATTATGTTCGGGTTACGCAGAAACTCGCTGAACTCTTTAAATCTCGTGGAGGTGTGGTTCACCTGAATTCACCAGTGTCGAAGATTCAAAAGAAGCATGCTGGCTACCTGATCCACAGTGGCAACAAAATCTTTGAAGCGCGCAGCCTGGTTAATTGCGCCGGTTTGCACGCAGATCAGGTCGCTCGTCTGGCCGGGCTCCGTCCAAAATTAAGGATCATCCCGTTCCGTGGTGAGTACTATGAGTTCAAGGCGGAGCGCAGCATGCTGGTGAATCACTTGATCTACCCGGTACCCGATCCGCTGATGCCGTTTCTCGGTGTCCATTTTACCCGTATGATCGACGGCACCATCGAAGCCGGCCCTAATGCCGTATTGGCGTGGCGGCGCGAAGGTTATCGTCGCATTGATATTTCCTTGCCTGACCTGGCTGACACCTTTGCGTTTGCTGGCTTCTGGAAATTGTCGGCTCGGTTCTGGAAAACCGGTCTTAAGGAGTACAGACGTTCTTTCTCGAAAAAACAGTTCGTGAAAAGCCTGCAGCGGCTTATGCCGGAAGTCCGGGAAAGCGACCTGGTTCCAGGTGACAGCGGCGTGCGTGCCCAGGCCGTTGATAGCGAGGGCCGGATGGTTGATGATTTCTGCATCCAGGCCGAAGGAGGCATGGTGCATGTTCTCAATGCTCCTTCACCGGCAGCAACAGCATCTTTGAGTATCGCAGAGCATATTGCTGACAAGGTCATGGCGACAATAGAATAGCCGGAAGAGAAGCGGCCGGAGACAGTTTCCGCTCGACACCTGGGGCGTTATAATGGCTAGGGAGTCTCTTGTCTTTAATACTTAAAATGCTTGATTCTCTCTCCCTTTTCCCCAATCTCGGTCATTGCATCAATGCCGATCTTCAAGTGGATGTCAGCCCAGCGCTGGGTCACCATCAGGTCCGATTCTTCGGTTTTCACGCCTTCGGGGGTAAGGGGAACATCCGAGACCAGCAACAGGGCACCGCGAGCGATGACATTATAGTGGCCGACGATAAAGAT
>SBFN01000109.1 GCA_006226895.1 Deltaproteobacteria bacterium
TCTTCGCGAGTCTGGTCAAGGGCGGCTGTACGCACGATATAACCGACGCCCTCGGCGAGGTCGAGAGAGCTCATGGCCTTTTTAAGCTCTTTGCGCTGTGCGTCGCTTTCGGCCTTGCGTGACACACCCCGTGTCTGGCTGCCGGGCATAAGAACCATGTAACGCCCGGCGAGGGACAGGTAAGTGGTCAGGGCTGCACCCTTGGTACCGCGTTCTTCCTTGGTGATCTGAACCAGGATCTCCTGGCCGCGAGACAAAAGGTCACTGATGCGTGGCCTGCGGCCATCTTCGCCAGGAGTGTAGTCAGGCTTGACCGTGGTGTAATTGATTTCATCGATTTGCAGGAAGCCGAGGCGCTCAGCGCCATAATCAACAAAAGCGGCCTGCAGACCGGTTTCAACACGGACCACAACCGCTTTATAGATGTTCCCCTTGGAGGGTTCGCGACCGGCAACCTCGATATCAAGATCAGTGAGGATACCATCTTCTACAATAGCCACCCGGTTTTCTTCGGGATGGGTGATGGGTGGCGTTAACCATCATTTTCTTAGACATGTAATTCTTCCCGGTTGCCGCATGCGACAACCTTAATCTGTTGGGGGCATAAACCCTGTATCGAGATGGTTGGCTCAACCGGAACTGGGAGCGCGCTCAATAACAGGATACATACCAAAACTGTTTATCTACAGGACCTGTATCGCAGCCCTTAAGATCGAAAAAACCTTTTAAAAAAGGTAGATACGGGCGAACTATAACAAATTAAATGAAAATTGCACGCAAATAATGGAATGCAACGGATCTATACCGTTTGTGTTGAATGCAAGTTGATCTTTCAAGAGTTTGCTTTTGGGTCCCTTTTAGATAAGGCATCACACCGGCAGGACGAGAGCCACCGGTGTTGTCAGTTGTTTTTTTTCTTAGAGCAAATGAACTTTTTGCAGTTGAATCTGACTCTCTGGAAGAATCTTCTACCCAAGTTGACTGTCAATTAAATCAAAATCAAGCTCCTGCTCAGCCAGACTCTTAACCAGGCTGATTTTCTCATGATCCTCGGCAGTGATCTTGGAAACATCGCGGGTCACGGTCTTGAAAACTTTTGAGGTGAGTTGCTCGGTGCGCATGAAGGGTAACTGACTGTCATCGAGAACCTGCTGCGTCAGTTTGGCGATGGGGTTGGCTCCCGAAATCAGTACTCCGGAAAGTTTCTCAGCATATTCTGGAATATGATGCAGAGTGGCGAGCATAACCAGAAGTTCATTACGACTGCTGTTCACCAGGAGCAAAGTTGAATTTTTGAGAATTTCGACGACCTTCTCCGTGGATGCTGCAGCGAGTTGTATGTGTTTGATTATCTGCCTCGCCTGCTCTTGGCTGGCACGTAGAGACACATCAAAGAGTTTGGCAACGTGTTGCAAGGTGGGGCCAGCAAGTATCGGCGAGTAGTTGAAGCCACCGTGGACAATAAAATTTTCGTGTGCAAAGGCTTTGCCCATGTATTCGAGGGTTCTTGCCCTTTTCTCGGCGATCAGCTTGTTCGGCATGACGATGCGGACTTCAGCTCCCTCCATTTTATAAAGTGCCAGGTTCATGCTGACATCATCTATGACGTGGCCGATGCCGCCGCCGCTGACAACCATGACCGGAGCCTCGAGCAGGCGCGCAACACGGGCGTTACTTAAACCAAGAACCGAGCCGACACCACTATGCCCGGCCCCTTCGATGATCAGAAAATCACAGCTTTCTTCGAGTTCCTTGCAGGCTTTGATAAGCTGCCGTTCAAGTTGCTCGCGGGTGACAATGCCATCGATGACTTTGCGCGTGTCTCCAGGCTGCACCACCACGGGCGACATCAGGCGGATGTCGTCCTCAAGGTCGAAGACTTTGGCGACCAGGGCGGCATCTTTGTCGACCCAGAAATTCTTGTAGGGGGAAGGCTTGGGCCCGACCGGCTTGATGAAGCCGACCCGACGGTACTTTTTTAGAGCCAGGTGGATGAGTGAGAGGCTGGTGGTGGTTTTGCCGCAGTCCTGTCCGGTTGCAGCGATGAAGACTTTACGTGCCATTGAGGCCTCCTGAAAGAACTTCAACAGCTCTTTAGTGGTGGGTGAGAAAACGCTCATTCATTCTGCTAATGTTCGTCGTCCCTGTCAACGACGAAGATGATAATTCTCGAGAGCACACAGATGTGCTATAACATGCGGCATGTTACAGCTAAAAGATGTTGTCAAACAGTTTGCAGATCAGGTTGTGCTGCGTCACGTTGACTGGCATGTTCGTCCCGCTGACCGTATCGGGCTCTGTGGAGAAAATGGTGCCGGTAAGACCACTTTGCTCCGTCTGCTGTCCGGGCAGTCGGATGTTGATGCCGGCAAGGTGCAGTTGGCTCGTGGTACCACGATCGGGTACCTGCCGCAGGAAGGCCTCGAGCATAGTGGTCGTGACCTCTTTACCGAGGTGCGCTCAGCTCTTGAGGAGCTACTCGCGGTTGAAGCCGAACTGAAACAGCTCGAGGGACAGATCAGTCGTGAGGCTGAAGAGTCTGACCTTGATCGTTATTCCGAGTTGCAGGAGATTTTTCGACAACGCGGCGGTTACACCATGGAAGCCGAAATCGGCAGGGTCCTCAAGGGTCTGGGTTTTGCCGAGGAAGATTGGGGCAAACCGTGCGAGCAGTTTTCCGGCGGCTGGCAGATGCGTATCGCGCTGGCCAAGTTATTGCTTCAGAAACCCAACCTGCTTCTCCTTGATGAGCCGACTAACCACCTTGATCTGCCTGCCCGTGATTGGCTGGAAGGGTACCTGTCGGCCTACCCATACGCGGTGATCCTGGTTTCCCACGACCGGTTTTTTCTTGACCAGGTCGTCTCCCGGATCGTCGAAATCTGGCACGGTAAGCTCACAGATTATCCCGGGAACTATTCCCGTTACCTGGCTGCCAGAGACGAACGCGTTGCCGCTTTACGTGAAACCAAGAGGCGCCAGGATGAAGAGGTTGCCCGCCTCGAGTCGTTCATTAACAAGTTTCGTTATAACGCCAACAAGGCTGCCCTGGTACAGAGCCGCGTCAAGATGTTGGAAAAAATTGAGCGCATCGAACTTCCGCCAGAGCGTAAGCAAATCGGTTTCTCCTTCCCTGCACCACCGAAAAGCGGGCAGCTTTCTATCGGTCTCTCCGGCGTCGCCCACGGTTACGAAAACAAGACCGTTGTTGAGGATGTTGACCTCTCTGTTGCTCGCGGCGAGCGTATCGCCCTGGTTGGGGCCAACGGTGCCGGCAAGTCAACTCTGATGAGGCTGCTGGCAGGAGTCGAGGCTCCGTTGCAAGGCGAGCGTGAGGAAGGGCATAACTTGGTTATGGCTTACTTTGCCCAGGATCAGGCGCGCACTCTCGACGCAAAACTGACTGTGCTGGAGCAAATTACCAAAGCAGCCCCCTTCGACATGGTGCCGAAGGTACGCAACCTGCTCGGCGCGTTTCTTTTTCATGGTGA
>SBFN01000034.1 GCA_006226895.1 Deltaproteobacteria bacterium
GACATTCTCTGCCGGATCGGCATGCCGACGAAACGTAGCGAGCGAATTCAATGGGCTATCCGGCACCATGTTTTTCATCACTCCTGGCAACTCAACAAGGCAGAGGACTTAAGCAAGAAACAAAGAAAATACCTGCTTAATCCGGACTTCCCGTTACTACTGGAGTTCCTCCGAATTGACTCCCTTGCCTCTCAAGGCAATCCAGCCGGCATGCAGGCCTACGAATTTTACAAAAAACTTTACCATGCAGAAACCTCGTAGAAAACCTGCACCTTAACTTGGACAGAGACAGTCCCATGCGTTACCAACGCGCGCACAAAAAAAGCTCCCCGGTTTCCCGGAGAGCTTTTTTGGGGTTTGCAACTTGGTTGGTCAGCTGTTACATCATGCCGCCCATGCCACCCATACCGCCCATGCCGCCCATGCCGCCCATGTCAGGCATAGCAGGCGCGCCAGCATCGGTGCTCGGCTTGTCAGCGATACATGCTTCAGTGGTCAGCATCAGACCGGAAACGGAAGCCGCATTCTGCAGAGCAGAGCGAACCACTTTGGTCGGGTCGATGATGCCAGCTTTGACCAGGTCAGTGTACTCATCAGTGGAAGCGTTGAAGCCGTTAGAACCCTTGCTGTTCTTGACTTCATTAACCACGATGGAACCTTCCTGACCGGCATTAGCAGCGATCTGACGGAGAGGCTCTTCGAGAGCACGCTTGACGATATTAACGCCAAACACCTGCTCACCTTTTGCATCAACTTTAGCAACCGCCTCAACTGCACGGATTAGAGCTACACCGCCCCCGGGGACGATACCCTCCTCAACAGCAGCGCGGGTTGCGTGCAGTGCGTCTTCAACGCGGGCTTTCTTCTCTTTCATCTCGGTTTCAGTCGCTGCGCCGACTTTAACCACGGCAACACCGCCGACCAGCTTGGCAAGGCGCTCCTGGAGCTTCTCACGGTCGTAGTCGCTGCTGGTCTCTTCGATCTGGGCACGAATCATCTTGACGCGACCCGCGATATCAGCTTCTGAGCCTGCACCATCAATAATCGTGGTGTTGTCCTTGTCGATAACAACGCGCTTGGCGGTGCCGAGCATATCGAGCGTAGCTGTCTCGAGGTTGAAGCCAACCTCTTCGGAGATTACGCGACCACCGGTGAGAATCGCGAGGTCTTCGAGCATTGCCTTGCGGCGATCACCGAAGCCAGGAGCCTTAACAGCAGCGATGTTGAGTGTGCCGCGCAGCTTGTTAACAACGAGAGTTGCAAGAGCTTCACCGTCAACGTCTTCAGCAATGATGAAGAGAGGCTTGCCCTGCTTGGCAACCGGCTCAAGGATCGGCAGCAGATCACGCATGTTGCTGATCTTCTTGTCGTGGATCAGGATCAGAGCATCTTCCATGACCGTTTCCATACGCTCTGGATCGGTGACGAAGTAAGGAGAGAGGTAGCCACGGTCAAACTGCATACCTTCAACAGTTTCGAGAGAGGTTTCCATCGCCTTGGCTTCCTCGACAGTAATAACGCCTTCCTTGCCGACTTTTTCCATAGCCTCAGCAAGGATGTTGCCGATCGTTTCATCAGAGTTGGCAGAGATGGTACCGACCTGGGCGATCTCTTTGTGATCTTTAACCGGCTTGGAGAGCTCCTGCAGAGAAACGACAGCGGCTGCAACAGCCTTGTCGATGCCACGCTTGATCTCCATCGGATTGTGACCAGCGGTCACGAGCTTGACACCTTCACGGTAGATGGCCTGGGCCAAAACCGTGGCGGTGGTGGTGCCGTCACCGGCAACATCAGAGGTCTTGGAAGCAACTTCCTTGACCAGCTGAGCGCCCATGTTCTCAAAGTTGCCTTCCAGCTCGATCTCTTTTGCAACGGTAACGCCGTCCTTGGTGATCAGGGGAGCACCAAAGCTTTTGTCAATAACAACGTTGCGGCCTTTGGGACCGAGGGTCACTTTTACTGCGTTGGCAAGGGCGTTTACCCCTTCCAGAATCTCGCCACGGGCTTCTTGCCCGAATTTAATCTCTTTTCCAGCCATTTCGATATATCTCCTTAATCGTTCTGGGAATTAATCTTATTCGACGACGCCGAGGACATCGTCCTCACGCATCATCAGATACTCTTTGCCGTCGAGCTTGATTTCGGTACCCGAGTACTTGCCGAACAGGACCTTGTCGCCAACTTTGACATCGAGAGCGAGGATCTTACCGTCTTCGGTCACTTTGCCTTTACCTGCAGCAATGACAGTCCCCTCTTGAGGCTTTTCCTTAGCAGAGTCAGGAATGATAATACCTGAGGCTGTCATAGTTTCCTCCTCGAGGCGTTCTACGATAATCCGGTCATGCAAAGGTCTGATGCTCATAACGTGTGTTCTCCTTTCTTGAGAAAATCCGGGATATAAATCCACTTGATAAATAATAAGATCCGTATCGTGACAACTATGTTGGCACTCATATTCAAAGAGTGCCAAAAGCAGGCCTAAATATAATCAGCCTCCCGAGATTGTCAAGGTGTTTCCAGAAAAAAATAAAGAATAAAGGGGAATCGTCTGTCGAGTGACTGACGGTAGTGAATTAAACAGACCAAGTGAGCGAAATAATTAGTTGCCTAGCACCGTGAGAAGTTCACTTGAAAGGTTCACAGCGATCTCTTCAGCGACCTTAGACCGTTCAGCATCAATCGTTGAGCGGTCATGTTCAAAAAAGATTCGGACCGGGTACTCGTATCTAAAAGCAGGCACTTCTTGTTTGGGCCTTCGAAAAATCAAACGAGCCTTGGTGCGCAGATCTGTCGAGCAGCAGCCTGAGTCTTCAACGTAACCGTAAAGCTCCCCGGTTACATATTGACGAACTGCCAGCCACTCGGGGTCAACACGCTGCAAATCTTCCTTAAGGATGACAAACTGAAGTCCGAGGCCTTCTCCTCCCTGATTAAGCAGATCAACAAACTGGTCAAAGAACCTGGCATTGAAATCATTGGGCACCATAACCGCGGCAAAGGGAATCACATAGATGACTCCTGGCTCCGGCACCAAATCAGGTAAAAGTTGCGGCGCGCAGGAAAGGTCCGCTTAAGAGGTTTCGGTATCGAGGCAACGATCAGTTCCTCAGTGGGTTCAGTGGGCGTTGCAGCACGGGAGGGGCGCACAGTAGGAATTCCAGAGGGACGAAGCCCCTGGGGAATGTCTGGCTGGGCAATCATTGAAGGAACAGTATTCTCACCTAAAAAAGCGAGGACTTCAGTTTCAAGCAAAGGATTTTCGACTTCATCATCAAGAACGGGTGCGGCCTCTGCCAAAGCACCCCCGGGAG
>SBFN01000033.1 GCA_006226895.1 Deltaproteobacteria bacterium
CAGAGAAAATCTTTATTCACAGTCGTGACTCCTTATACGTTCCATTTGTTTTTTAGCTGACGGTCGCCAACACTTCGTCAAGTATCGTCATGGCTTCATCAATTTCTGCCCGGTTGACGATTAGTGGCGGCACGAAGCGCAAGACGTTGCCGACGGTGCAGTTCATCAGCAGGCCGCGTTCCATAGCTTTAACGACCAGGGGTCCGCCTTCGATGTCAAGCTCTACGCCAATGATCAGGCCGCGGCCACGAATCTCCTTGATGAAAGAGTGCTTGTTTTTGCATTGTTCGAGCTTCTCGATCAAGTACGCGCCCATTGACCGGCAGTTGTCGAGCAGGGTTTCCTCGTTGAGGGCCTGCATGGCTGCCAGCGCAGCAGCGCAGACCAGTGGATTGCCACCAAAGGTGGAGCCGTGAGTGCCCGGTCCAAGTCTTGTCGCCAGCCCTTCCGTAGTCAGGAGCGCGCCGATCGGCGGCCCGCCGGCCAGAGCTTTGGCCAGGGTCATGATGTCGGGGATAACCTCGTCCTGCTCATAGGCCCAAAGGCTGCCGGTCCTGCCACAGCCGACCTGAACCTCATCAAAGATCAGCAAAAGATCAAATTCGTCACAGAGTTCGCGGACAGCCTTGAGGTAGCCAGGCGGCGCGAGGTTGACGCCACCTTCGCCCTGAAGGGGTTCGAGCATAATGGCGCAGGACTGTTGTGTGATCGCCTGGCGCATGGCCTCTACATCACCAAAGGGGACGTGCTTAAAGCCTTCCAGCATCGGTGTGAAGCCTGCCTTGACCTTCTCCTGGCCGGTAGCGCTGATGGCACCGATGGTGCGGCCGTGAAAAGAGGCCAAAGCGGTAATCACTTCGAAACGGTCTTCGCCGTGCTTCTCGTGGCTGTGCTTGCGTGCCAGCTTCATGGCGGCTTCGTTGGCTTCAGCCCCGGAGTTGCAGAAGAAGACCCGTTCGGCAAAGGAGTGCTCACAGAGCCACTCTGCCAACTCAACCTGTTGGGGGATATGATAGAAGTTGGAACAGTGCAGCAGACGTCCGGCTTGCTCACGCAGAGCTGAAACCACCTCGGGGTGGCAGTGGCCAAGGTTGTTGACCGCGACTCCGGCGAGGAAATCGAGATAAGCCTTGCCATCGACATCCCACAGACGACAACCTTCGCCGCGTTCTGCGACGATCGGGTAGCGACCATAGGTTTTCATGACATGCTTATCTGCTCTGTTCATCCACTCTTGTGATTTGTTCATAACCATAATCCGTAGGATTTTTTGAGGGGTTAGCTGTTAGCCAACACCTGAAACCAGGAACCCGGATATCCTGGGGTTTGTTGTTTACTTGAACTTTGCGACCGCAGTGCCAACACCCTGATCGGTAAAGATCTCGAGCAGGCAGGCGTGTTCCATGCGGCCATCGATGATGTGGGTCTTAATGACGCCCTCGGCGATAGCGTCGAGGCAGCAGGTAACCTTTGGAATCATGCCACCGGCAATCGTTCCGTCATCGATCAATCCATTCACATCGTCAATATCGATCGTGTTCAACAAGTTGCCACTCTTGTCCTTAACGCCTTCAATATCGGTTAACAGAATGAGCTTCTCGGCTTTCAAGGCGCCGGCAATTTTACCCGCGACCAAGTCGGCGTTGATGTTGTAGGTCAGTCCCTCGTCGTCCACTCCAACCGGTGCGATTACCGGAATGAAGTTGGCCTCCTCAAGCGCTGAGATAACATCTGGATTAATCTTGGCGACTTCTCCGACCATGCCGATATCGATGATCTCCGGGGTCAGGGTGTCGGGGTTCACAGCTTTCATCTCCAGCTTGCGGGCCGTGAGCAATTTGCCGTCTTTGCCAGTCAGGCCGACGGCCTTGCCGCCTTGCTTGTTGATGTTGGCGACGATCTCTTTATTGACCTTGCCCCCAAGGACCATCTCGACGACGTCCATGGTGCGGGCGTCGGTGACCCGCATGCCCTGTTCGAAGCGAGTTTCAATGTCCATGGCCTCAAGAACTTTGCCGATCTGCGGACCTCCGCCATGAACAACCACCGGGTTCAGGCCGATGTACTTCATCAGGATAATGTCGCGCGCGAAGCCTACTTTAAGGCTTTCCTCAACCATGGCGTTACCACCGTACTTGATGACGATGGTCTTGCCATTGAACTCCCGAATCCAGGGTAGGGCTTCGACCAGCACATTCGCTTTATTAATCAGTTCTTGCATCATCTGCCAAACTCCAAATTACAGGATGTACCGTGAAAGATCTTCATCGTCGGCAATGTCAGAGAGGCGCTCACGAACAAAGGCGTCATCGATGGCCATGTTTTTTTTCTGCAGCTCCGGGGCATTGAAGGACAGCTCCTCGAGCAGCGTTTCCATAATAGTATGCAAGCGGCGAGCACCGATGTTTTCCGTTCGTTCGTTGACCGTGGCCGCGGTTTTGGCAATCTCCATGATCGCCTCTTTGCTGAACTTCAGGTGAATGCCTTCAGTCTCCATGAGTGCCTGGTACTGAAGGATCAGGGCATTGTTCGGTTCGGTCAGAATTCGTACGAAATCCGCTTCTTCAAGGCTGTCGAGCTCAACCCGGATCGGGAAGCGCCCTTGCAACTCCGGAATCAGGTCTGAAGGTTTGGCGACATGGAACGCGCCGGCCGCAATGAAGAGGATGTGGTCTGTCTTGACCGGGCCATATTTGGTGTTGACCGCGCTGCCTTCAACGATCGGCAAAATGTCGCGTTGCACTCCTTCGCGGGAGACTTCCGGACCATGACCGCCTTCACGACTGGCGATCTTGTCAATCTCGTCGATGAAGATGATGCCGTTCTGTTCGGTGCGCTCCTTCGCCAGGGTCTGGACCTTGTCCATGTCGACGAGCTTTTCGGCTTCCATTTCAACCAGCATCTCGCGCGCTTCCGAGACCTTCACCTTCCGGTTCTTGGTCTTCTTCGGAAACATGTTGCCAAACATCTCCTTGATGTTGATGCCCATGTCTTCGGAACCTTGAGGGCCGAAGACCTGCATGTTCGGCATCTGGGTGTCTTG
>SBFN01000032.1 GCA_006226895.1 Deltaproteobacteria bacterium
GAGCTCCTCGTTAGGCAGGGGGAAATTGCGGTAATATGAAAGGTCTTCTGGTGCGCAAGCAATAATAATCGGGAATTTACGGATCATCTGGTAACACCTGTTTCCTGCTTGAGAAAGAGAACCTGATGCTATTAGTAAACGACACAAATGAAAGGTTTGCTAATTATACCCGTTCACGATTTGAGGTCAAAGTAAAGGGAGTCTTAAATGGTTCTGCCGGTTGATTGGAGAGTCCGAGCTTATGATAATTGCGGACTTCTTACCAGCCTTTACCGCTGGAAAGCAGGAAAGGGGTGACCACGAAGACCATACTTTTAAGTGTTTTACTCCCAGAGCTCTTGCTCTCGGTAGATGGGGTCGGATACAATTGCGCGATATATTCTTTTTCACGCACTGACAGCTAATGGTCGCCAACAAAAAAGGAGCTTGAAATGAACATCGATTGGGCCTATCTGAGAAAAGGTTGAACGTCCTGTAAAAATGCTCAGGAGTTTCTTGAGACAAAGCAGGTGAGTACCAGTGAAGTTGTTGATGCTAGAAAAGACCGCATTGATGAGGAGGCCGCCTGGACTTTACTGAAAACCGCAAATTCAGTAACAGTTGCCAAGGGCAAGAAGGTAAAGACTTTTACAACGAGTACTGAAGAGAAAGAGGCCCTCCTGCAACAGGCGATGGGCCCGAGTGGCAACTTGAGGGCGCCAACCTACAGAATCAGGGATCAATTCGTAATCGGTTTCAACGCTGATCTGTACCAGGACACATTTAAGTAGCTTTGCCGCGGGAGAGGTAAAACGCTCTTGCAATCAGGGCCAGCAGAATAATGGCCGCCAGGGTATGCCAACTGCCGGCAGTGTGATCCTCTGCCGGCGTAACCCAGCGGCTGATATCGATGCCTGCCCAGGCGTAGAATGCGTTAGTCAGCCAACCGAGTATGAGTGAGCAGCAGGAGATCACGGCAAGGTATACCATAGTTGCTTTTCTTCCCCAGAAACGTGCAACAACCGTCAAGGTGGCCGCGTTGGTCGCCGGCCCGGCCAGCAAGAAGACGAGGGCTGCCCCGGGCGACAATCCTTTGAGGACCAGTGCTGCAGCAACCGGGGTCGAGGCGCTGGCGCACATATAAAGAGGGATTCCCACCAGCAACATCAGCACGAGTGACGCGGCCTGGTGCTCAAAGAGCAAGGCAAAGAAGTCCTCCGGCAAAAGCGTCGCCACCAACCCGGCAACCAGCACACCGATCAGTAACCAGCCACCGATATCTTTCAGCAATTCACCAAAAGCATAATGAATACCAGCAGCCATGCGTTTGGCCAAAGGTGCCTTTGCATGAGATTCTGATTCGCAACAGGAGCTCTGGCATCCGCAGTCATTCTGCTCAACGTCAAGTTCCGTGGTCTCTTCCGGCAATAGATTGATCAGGATGCCGGTCAGGGTTCCGGTAATAAAGGCAGCAATGGGACGGATGACCGTAATCACCGGATCGAGCAACGCCCAGGTGATGGCAATCGAATCAACGCCAGACTCCGGAGTCGACACCAGAAACGCAGCCGATGAGCCGCGTCCCGCCCCTTGCCTGCGCAAGCCGATCGCGGCCGGAATCACACCGCAGGAGCAGAGCGGCAGGGGGATGCCAAAGAGAGACGCTTTGACAACCGCCATGGTTGAACGGCCACCCAGATGTCTGGCGACGGCATCTTCGGGAACGATGGCCTTAATTACACCGGCGGCAAGAAAACCGAAGATGACATAGGGGGCGGCATCGGTGAAAATACGCCAGGTCTCAACCAGCAGATGTTGGAAAAACTCTATCATCACCTAATCTTCAGCTCTCGTTTGCTGGAGTCTTCTTCCGCACCAGAAGACATTTAGCAAAAACCAGCAATAGAGGCCCGCCGTGCATAAACAGATCAAAGATATCCACGGGTCGAGTCAGTAGACCGTTGGCTAGCATACGTAATTTCTCGACCAGATGTGGTTCAGGCTTGAAAGGGGTCAAGGCCAGCAGAATTGCCACAGGAAGCAGAAATGTCCAGGGTATGGCGTTGAAAAATTTTCTGATCATATTTTACCCTTGCCCTCTCTGATTTTTGTCGATTGTTATCATGCACGATTGAACCGTCCTGTCAAACAGGTTAAGCTATCACAATCGAATTACCCTTTAAGTCTCAACCTACGAAAGGTTCCTCACCATGAAAGTATATCTGATGCAGCATGCGCTTGCCTACTCTTCGGACGAAGATCAGGAAAGACCCCTCAGCCCGGCGGGTATTGATCAGGCAAAAGCTGCCGCAAAGGGTATTAAGCGTCTCAGCCTGACCTTTGACCTGATCGTGACCAGCCCCAAACGGCGTGCACACCAGACGGCAGCCCTGATTGCCGAGGGCGTGCGTTTCCCGCATAGCGACATCCTGACCACCGAGGCAGTGTTGCCGCAATGCCAACCGCAGGAACTGCTCGATCTTCTGCAGAAAGAGTCGCAACAAAGCAGCGTTTTGGTCGTTGGTCACATGCCGCATTTGGGGAAATTGGGTTCGCAGCTATTACAGGGGGGCGAGATGCTTTTCGAGAATGCTGGCCTGGCCTGCTTCGAGGTCTCGTTCTCACACCCCGCCTGCCTGGAGTTTTCACTTACCGCGCAACAGCTGGCCGCCTGATCGGGCCACTTAATGTCAGGAGATTTTTATTATGATCAAACGAGCACTTTTTATGCTGTTTCTGTTTCTGGTGTTCACCGTCGGAAGCATGGTCTCGACTGTTTCTGCCGCAGGCAAAGGATTTTATGACAATGGGCAGACCAAGTGGGAGTACCTCTTTGAAGAGGGTGTCATTAGTGAAGCGAGGTGGTATAGCGAGACCGGCGAATTGATCTCCCGAGAGACCTACGTTGCCGGACAAGCAGATAAAACTGAAGGGTATCGTACCGACGGGTCCCTGGAGTGGCAGGTCAAACTGCTCGAAGAGGGGCGCCAGGAAGTTACCCGTTTTGACCTGGACGGTCAGAAGACAGACCTCTACCAGATAAT
>SBFN01000031.1 GCA_006226895.1 Deltaproteobacteria bacterium
CGTTAAAAGAAAGGGGACAGGCACCTGCGGAGCCAGTCCCCTTAATCATTTTTCAAGCAAACAGGTTAAATGTTCACTTCGCTTCTTTCAGATAACGATAATAATCCGAGTCCGTGGATATCACCAAGCGGCCATTTTTCTGAATCGACTTCTTATAGGATTCCAGGGTCCTCAGGAAAGCATAGAACTCCTTGTCCTGATTATAAGCATCAGCATAAATCGCTGCCGCTTCAGCATCAGCACCACCGCGCACCTCGAGAACCTTACGATGAGCCTCGGAGCTGATTTCCTTAAGCTCGCGCTCCATCTGGCCAAGGATATCGGCCTTCTCGCCCTCACCTTCGGAGCGATACTGTGCGGCAACCTTTTTGCGCTCGTTGATCATACGCTCATAGACCCGGGTTCGCACCTGCTCAACATAGTTAATTCGTTTAATCTGCACATCGAGTAGTTCAATGCCGTAATCAGGTGTGTTTGCACGGGCCTTTTCGAGGATTCCCGCCATAATCTCTTCGCGACCGACCAGGTTCTCCTTGGCGACCTCGACACCTTCAACCTCGAAACGCTCTTCGCCGGTGTCTTCTTGAGTCTCGTAATCGCTACCGCGGACCAGTTCCACCAGAAGTCGACCGGAGACGGCATCGCGAACCACGGAGTCAATAATATCGTCGAGGCGGCTCATAGCCCCTCGTTCGGTGGCAACCGTGGTATAGAAAAGGAGTGGATCCTTGATGCGCCAGCGTGCGGTCGTGTCGATCCAGATGAACCTCTTGTCCTTGGTCGGGATCTGGTTCGGATCACCATCCCATTTCAGGATACGTTTTTCAAACCGGCTGACCTTCTGCACGAAAGGAATTTTAAAGTGCAAACCGGGGTCAGCGACATCCCCCACCGGTTTACCGAACTGGGTGACGATCGCCTGCTCTGCTTCGTTAACGACATAGAGGCCATCCACGCTGACAAAAAGCGCGGCAATGATAATGACAAAGATAACGGGTGCTTTCATTATTTGGCACCTCCTTCCAACGCCTTACGCAAGGGCAGCAAGGGTAGCGCTCCAGCATTTTTAGCGTCCATAACATAGATTTCATCCAAGCGGGGGAGGACTTCTTCAAGTGTCTCCAGGTAAATTCTGCTCCGGGTCACTGAAGGCGCTTTACGATACTCGGTCAGCAGAGCAAGAAAACGGTTGGTCTCACCGCGCGCCTTGTTGACACGCTCAACGGCATAACCTGCGGCCTCCTGAAGTACTTTCTTGGCCTCACCACGGGCGCGAGGGACCTCTCTGTTAAACTGTTCGCGGGCCTGGAAGATCAGGCTTTCTCGCTGCTGCTCAGACTCGTTGACCTCGTTGTAAGCAGCTTTGACCGGATCAGGTGGCGTTACATCCTGAAATTTGACAGTAACGATACGCACACCGATGTCATACTGGTTGAGGGTTGATTGAAGGTCCTGCTGGATTTCGTTGGCCAACAAGGCACGTTCCGTGGTTAAAACCTCGGTAACGTTAGCGTTGCCGATCACCTTACGCACCATGGCTTCGGCAATATCACGGATGGTTCCAACGGGATCCTTGATGCGGAAAATAAACTTGAACGGGTCTGAGACCTGAAACTGGACGATCCACTCGACGTCACTGACGTTCAGATCACCGGTCAAGGTCAACGACTCCTCTTCGAGTCCTTTTTTGGTGTAAGTAGAGCGAACATCGGGCTTGATGGTACGAAAACCAAACTCTTCTTTCAAAACACGACCGGTCTGCACCAGGTAAACCCGATCAACCCCGAGAGGTATCTTGAAATGCAGGCCCGGATCGGCAAAACTGTAGAATTTGCCGAAGCGCAGAACGACACCTGTCTCTTCCGTGTCGACCTCGTACATGCTGCTGTATCCGCCAACGAGGATCAAAAAAGCGATGATCACGATCGGCAAGAAGCCCTTTTGCGGGCCAAACTTGTTTTTGAAATGGTTCTTGATCTCGATGACTTTCTTCTCAAAGTCTTCACTCGAGGGACCGTTGCCCCAATCCTGCATTGTAACCTCCTATATTGCCAGTAAAAGTTTGTCCAAACCTTCCCAGAATGGGAAAGCTCAACACGCCAGAGTAAAAATGTCATTTTAACAGATTTATAGACGGACACAAAGCAGACAGATGCCGGGACTACGTCTCCGCCGCGCTGATGCCCGCGAGGTATCCAGTCGACCAACACTCCTGAAGGTTAAAACCCCCTGTAGGACCATCGAGATCGATCATCTCGCCAGCAAAAAAAAGATTCTTAACCAGTTTCGAGCGCATGTTGCGCATATCAATATCTTTCAGGGAAACTCCCCCGGAGGTAACAATCGCCTTACGGAACCCTGCGCAGCTTGAGACACTCAGTTCAAGCTCCTTGAAGAGTTTCAGCAAACGCTGCCTCTCCACCTTCGTTACCGAATGGCATTTTTTTTTCGGGTCGATGCCCACCAGCCGCAAGAAAACCGGAATCATATCTCGCGGCAGCAGACCACCGAGTGACTTGCCAAACTCCTGGTTACACTGCTCGGCCAACTCTCGCTGCAAACGCTTGTCGAAAAGCTCCGTAGCAACCGCCGGTTTTAAATCGAGAAGAAGCTTCACATCTCCCTTTTTGAGCTCATCACGGATAGAACTGCTCATGTCGAGGATAATCGGCCCGCCGATTCCGGCGCGGGTAAAAAAGGCTTCACCGAAACGCTCATCGACCTTTTTGCCATCAACGCAGAGCGAAATCCGGACATTCTTAAGATTGAAGTTGCTGACCTCGGCCGTCCAGGCGTCTTTCAGCTTCACAGGAACCAGGGCTGCTTCAGGCTTCACCACGCGATGCCCGCAAGCTTTGGCCCAGGCGTAACCATCACCAGTGCAACCGGTTTCCGGATAAGACAGGCCGCCGGTCGCGACAATGATGTTGTCTGCCGAAAAAGCACCGGCTGTGGTCTCCAGGGCCTTGATGACATCATCTTCAATCAGAAGTTTTTTCACCGTACAGGACGTACGCATCTCT
>SBFN01000122.1 GCA_006226895.1 Deltaproteobacteria bacterium
TTCCATCCCCGAGACCCGGGTCCCGGAATGGATCGTCATCCCTTGTTTCTGCAGACTCTTCAATAGTGCCGCTGTGACTTCCTGGTCGGTCGTCGGCAGCATCTGATCCAGCATCTCAACTACGGTGACCTTGGCTCCAAGGCGGAGCCAGACAGAGCCAAGCTCAAGGCCGATGTAACCGCCGCCTATAACCACCAGGTGTTCGGGTACGGCAGTGTATTCGAGCGCGTCGCGCGCCTGGCCGACGCGTTCGCCATCCTGGGGTAAGCCGGGGATGTCAATGGCGACACTGCCGGTTGCGAGAAGTATGCGCTTGCCTTGCAGTGTCTGCTCACCTTCTGCTGTTGTGGCGATGACCTGAAGAGGCCCTTCTGCGCCCGGCGAGGTGAGACGGCCGCTACCTGTAACCAGGGTAATCTGGTTCTTTTTGAAGAGGCTGGCGATGCCGCGGGTCAGCCGCGTGATGATGTCTTCCTTACGTTTCATCATCTTGTTGAGATCGAGTCCAGGCGGATCAACGAGGATGCCGTGACCGGCAAACTTGTCGCGGGCTTGAGCAAACAGTTCGCTTGAATCAAGCAACGCTTTGCTTGGGATGCAGCCTTCGTTGAGACAGGTGCCGCCAAGTGCGTTGCGCTTTTCGATCACGGCAACGCTGGAGCCAAGTTGGGCAGCACGAATCGCGGCAACGTAGCCGCCAGGGCCGCCGCCGATGATAATCAAGTCATAGGTTTCACTCATTGAATGCTCCGCAAATCAGTGGCGCGCGACGCGTGGCGCGTGGCGCGGAACCAGTTATTAAGAGGGTCGTTAACGTGGCAGGGGGCCCACTCCTGTGTACTAAGCCCTTTCAGGTTTATCACGTCACGCGCTGCTCACCACACGCCACGCGTATGTATCAGAGCTCGATGAACAGCTCAGAAGGATCTTCGATGTACTTTTTAACCAGTTTAAGGAAACCGACAGCTTCACGACCGTCGATAAGACGGTGATCGTAGCTCAGCGCCAGGTTCATGATCGGCTTGATGACAATCTCACCGTCTACGACGACAGGGCGGTCCTGAATCGAGTGCATGCCGAGCACGCCGCACTGAGGCGGGTTGATGATCGGTGTGCTCAGCAGTGATCCGTAGACGCCGCCGTTGGTGATAGTAAAGGTACCACCTTCAAGATCGGCCAGAGTCAGTTTGCGGGCGTTGGCCTTGCTGGCGAGGTCGGCAATCTTTTGCTCTATTTCGGCAAAGGTCAGCTGGTCTGCGTTACGCAGGACCGGCACAACCAGGCCGCGGTCGGTGCCGACAGCGATGCCGACATCGTAATAGTGGTGATAGACAATATCGCTGCCGTCGATGCTCGCATTGACAGCGGGAAATTCCTTCAGGGCCTCAATGCTGGCTTTGACGAAGAAGGACATCATGCCCAGCTTGATGCCATGCTTTTTTGTGAATTGCTCTTGGTGGCGTTTGCGAATCTTTTTAACCCACGACATGTCCGCTTCATTAAATGTCGTCAGCATGGCGGTCTCTTGGCGGGCCTGAAGCAGGCGTGCCGCAATGCGCTGTCGAATCGGGGTCATGGCCTGCCGGGTAATCGGCCGGTCAGCGCCATCTGCTTTTGCCGTTACTGTGGCGCTCTCCGGCTGCTTGGGCTCAGCATGTGACGCAGCGGTTTTGTCTCGGGCGAGGACATCATCCAGAATGACTCTCCCGTCGCGACCGCTCCCGGCGACCTTTTGCAGGTCAATGCCATGCTCTTCAGCATGTTGGCGGGCCGCGGGGTTCACAGGTGGTTGCGACTCCTGCCTCTGTACGGCCGTGTTCGTCGCAGCAGGTGCAGCTGCCTCTGTCTTTTCTGCCGCCGCAGGTTGAGGTGCGGGCACCTCATTATTTCCTTCTGCGAGGGTCGCAATGACCGTGCCGATCGGCACGGTCTGGCCTGGAGGAACGACTATCTTCAGGATGCCGGAAGCTTCAGCGGTCAGTTCAACGTTGACCTTGTCGGTTTCCAGTTCGCAGATGATGTCATCCTTGGCAACGGCGTCGCCGTCTTCCTTGAACCAGTTGGCGACCAGTGCTTCGAGAATCGATTCGCCAATTTCAGGGATTTTGATCTCCATTTATCTTTCCTTAGTGGTTAAGAGCCGGTTGAGTTGCCAAGGGCTGCGTCAATGATCTGTTGTTGTTCGTCCTTGTGGCGACGGTGCGAACCGACGGCGGGTGCTGCAGCAGCCCGGCGACCGCAATACTCAGGGTTTCTGCCTATGGCCCGGCCCAGTCGGTATTGCAGATGTGGCCAGGGCCCCATGTTTTTCGGCTCTTCCTGAACCCAGGCAATGCGTTTAGCGTTGCTGTAACGATTGACTGCTTCCTGCAGCACATCCTGGTGGAGAGGATAAAGTTTCTCTATGCGTAGCAGGCCGACGTCATTTCTGGCTTCAGCCTCGAGGGCTGCCTGAAGTTCGTAATAAATTTTGCCGCTACAGAGAAGCAGTGTCTTAACTTGTTCCGGCGGTGTGGTACAAGGCAGAATCGCCTGAAAAGAGCCTTCAGCCAATTCTTCAAGGGTGCTGCTGCAGGCAGGAAGGCGCAGGAGACTCTTCGGGGTGAAGACGATTAATGGCCGACGATAGGGGAGTTTGCACTGCCGGCGTAGCAGGTGAAAAAATTGTGCCGGGGTACTTGGATAGGCAATATGCATGTTGTTGTCGGCACAGAGATTCATGAAACGTTCAATGCGGGCGTTTGAATGCTCTGGCCCCTGACCTTCGTAGCCATGTGGGAGAAACATCACCAGACCGCTGGAACGGTCCCACTTGGTGCCACTGGTGCCGATGAATTGATCGATGATGACCTGGGCGCCGTTGGCAAAGTCACCAAACTGGGCTTCCCAGATTGTCAGGCCGTGCGGTGTCTCCAGTGAATAACCGTATTCAAGGCCCAGCACAGCGGCTTCGGAGAGCATGCTGTCGTAAATCTGGATTGCTGCCTGGCTTTGCTCCAAAAAGGCCAGAGGGACATAAAGTTGCCCGGTTTTCTGGTCAACCAGGGTCGAATGCCGTTGGTTGAACGTGCCGCGACGCGAGTCCTGTCCCGAGAGACGCACTGGGGAATGCTCGATCAATAATGAGGCAAAGGCGAGTGCTTCAGCGTTGGCCCAATCGATGCCTTCACCTTTGAGAAGGCTCTCTTCGCGTCGCTTTAGAAGGCGTGCAATTTTAGGGTGAGCGTTGAGCTTCTCCGGCAGGCTTGCCATGCGTGTGCCCAGCTTTATGAGGGTTTCCGCGTCAACCTTGGTCTCCGGCTCTTCCCGTGAATATTCGCGTTTGATGCCCGTCCACTTGGCCTGGAAACCCACATCAGTTTGTGGCTTGGTTTCCCCTTCAAGGGCCCCTTCAAGGCGCTGCGTTATCTTGTCGACACGTTCCTTGACCGATTGAGGCTCAAGTCCACCTTCAATCAATTGTTGAGCGTAAATTTCATGCAGTGGCGGTCTCTGGCGAATCTTCTCGTACATGAGCGGTTGGGTGAAAAAGGGTTCATCGCCTTCATTGTGACCATGGCGACGATAGCAGATGACTTCAACAACCACGTCTTCACCGAACTCCTGGCGATATTCCAATGCCAGGTTGGTCGCATGAACGGCGGCTTCGGGGTCTTCGCCGTTAACATGAAAGATGGGCACCATGAGCATTTTAGCGATATCGGTGGCGTAGAGGGTAGAACGTGCGTGGGCCGGGGCGGTGGTGAAGCCGATCTGGTTGTTGATAACGAGATGAAAGGTGCCGCCCGACTGGTAGCCATCAAGCTGGGAGAGGTTAAGAACTTCCGGCACCAGGCCTTGGCCGGCAAAGGCAGCGTCGCCATGAAGCAGCACCGGCAACACTCTTTTCTTGCCGCCAGGTCCGTAACTGACGTGCCGGGCTCGACACCTGCCGATCACCACGGGGTTGACAGCTTCAAGGTGGCTCGGGTTGGCTGCCAGGCTGAGATGAATATTGTGTCCGGAGGAGAATGATCGGTCAGTAGAGTAGCCCTTATGATACTTCACATCGCCATCGCCAACAAATGCCAGTTCGAGGTTGTCCTGGAATTCGGCGAAGATATTTTCCAGCGGTTTGTTGAAAATATTGGCCAGCACGTTGAGGCGGCCACGATGGGCCATTCCCATGATCAGATCACTGACTCCTCTTTCTGCTGCCTGCATCAACAAGGTGTCCAACAGTGGAATGATGGCCTCGCCACCTTCCAGTGAGAAGCGTTTCTGACCGAGGAACTTGCGATGAAGAAAGGCTTCGAAAAGTGTCGCCTCCTGAAGCTTCTCAAGGATATGCAGCTGCTCGTCGCGAGCCAGTTTGGGTTGATTACGGTTTTCTTCCATACGCTTCTTCAGCCAGGTCCGTTTATTCGGATCCTGAATGTGCATGAACTCCACGCCAATTTTCCCGCAATAGGTCTCTTTGAGCAGGTCAATAATTTCACGAAGGCTGGCTTTATGCTTTGGAAAGCGTAGCGGGTAAAAGGTCCGGTCAAGATCGTCTTCAGTAAGACCGAATGCCGCCAGGTTCAGTTCTGCGTGTTCGGTCAGTTCGGGCGAGAGAGGATCCGTACAGGCCTGCAGGTGTCCGAGGTCGCGATATCGGTAAATCAGGGAGTCGACAGAAGACGTTTTGGCCGCCAGGTCGCAATCGGTAGCCGGAGCTTGCCTAGCAAGCTCGAAACCTTCGAAAAAAGCTTGCCAGTCGGTCGAAATCTGACCAGGATCGGATTTCCATAGTTGATATTGTTCTTCAAGCCACTGAGGACTGACATTGCTGGATATACTCATCGATGCCCCTGTTGATGACGATCTGCTATGCGTTTTAACGCTACGGCGAAAGAAGTCTTTTTAAAATTGCCCTTCATCTATCCCTGTGTCATCTCAACATAAGATTGAAGGATACTGAAGAGCGGAAAAAATGAACTGCGCAAATTATATCAAGGGGTTGGCGTTCAGGCAAACGGGTCGGAGCATAGCAGGAGGGTTTTTGAACTCTTGACTGAAGATTCTGTCATGCCCCCTGACGCCGGGAGACCTTAAGGCTGCTCTTTTGGTTTACAAACCCCCTTTTTGCATGAGAACTCCGAGTCGTAAGGGAGGTCATCGAGAAAGCGCTCAGCCTGTATCGCTGCCATACAACCGGTCCCTGCCGCGGTTACCGCTTGACGGAATTGTTGGTCCTGAACGTCGCCTGCAGCAAAGACTCCGGAGATGTTGGTTTCCGTGCCGTTTTTGGTGAGCAGGTAACCATCCTTGTCCATCTCCAGTTGACCTTCGAAGAGGGAGGTGTTTGGTCGATGACCGATGGCGATAAAGATGCCATCGCAGTTCATCTCTGTTTCCTGGCCGGTTTTAAGGTTTTTGATGCGGGTTCCGGTTACGCCGCTTGAATCAGTGAGAATCTCTGTGAGCTCGGAATCCCACTTGAAGTTGATCGCCTTGCTGCCCAGCGCCCGGTCAGCGAGAACCGGTGTCGCCCGTAGAGAATCACGGCGATGGACAACGGTTACTTTCTTGGCAAAGCGGGTCAAAAAGACAGCTTCTTCCATGGCAGTATCACCACCGCCAACGACAACGACTTCACGGTCGCGATAGAAAAATCCGTCGCAGGTTGCACAGACTGACACCCCCTTGCCGTAGAGCGACTCTTCGTTGCCCAAGCCGAGAAGCTTTGGCGAGGCCCCGGTCGTGATGACCAGAGAGAGGCAGCGGTAGAGCTCTTCTCCCACCCAGAGTCTGAAAGGACGTTCCTGCAAGTCTAGCTTGGTGACGTCACCCTCGACAAATTGGGTGCCGAAGCGCTTTGCCTGAAGTTTCATCTTTTCCATCAAGTCCGGGCCGTTTATGCCTTCCGGAAAGCCGGGAAAATTATCGACCACCGTCGTGGTGGACAATTGCCCGCCTGGCTGAAGGCCGTGGATCATCAGGGGGCAGCAACGGCTGCGCGCGGCATAGATGGCTGCGGTGAGGCCTGCCGGGCCTGAGCCGAGGATGATCGTTTCGTAAATCAGGTCAGGATTGCTCATCGGAATCTCCCTCGAATTGTTCTGCAGCGTGATAGGAAGAACGCACCAGGGGCCCTGCTTCGACATGGGCAAAGCCGAGTTGCAGGCCAGTTTCGCGCAAACTCGAGAATTCTGAAGGCTCGACATAGCGAACCACCGGCAGGTGGTGACGCGTTGGCTGCAGGTATTGTCCAAGTGTCAGCATGCGGCACCCTGCTTGATGAAGGTCCTGCATGACAGTAGGAACCTCATCCATGGTTTCCCCCATGCCGAGCATCAGGCCCGACTTGGTTGGAATCTCTGGAGCTGTCTGCGCGGCTGCAGCAAGCAAGTCCAGGGAGCGCTGGTAGTCGGCGCCAGCCCTGGCCAGGGGATAGAGCCTGGGAACAGTCTCCAGGTTGTGACCGAAGACTTCCGGCTTGGCCACGAGAATCGTGTTCAATGCTTCGTGGTTGCCCTGCAGGTCAGGCACAAGCAGTTCAACCCGACATTCCGGACGGTAAGCATGAATCGAGCGGGTCACGGCTGCAAACTGGGCGGCGCCACCATCTTCGAGATCGTCACGCGTGACCGATGTGATCACTGCGTGATTCAGTTCCAGTTCAGCAACAGCTCTGGCGACTTTGTCGGCTTGCTGTGGATCGACAGGCAGAGGTGTTTCGTGGGTAACATTACAAAAACGGCAATCACGGGTGCAGTGGTCACCCAGGATCATGAAGGTTGCCGTGCCCTGTTCCCAGCATTCTCCCTGGTTGGGGCAGGCCGCGCTGCGGCAGACGGAATGCAGCCCCTGCTCGCGGTGCAGGCGATCGATACGGGCGTAGTTCGGCCCTGCCGGAAAACGAACTTTGAGCCAATCGGGTTTACGTGGTGGGCGGGTCGTCATATTGATTGCCATCTCGGAGGTCGCAAGGGCTTAAAAACAGTGAATTTAATAATAACTGATAGAGTGCCGGTAGGCTATGGCTATCGAGAGGATTTTACCGAAAAGAACTTCGGTGCAGCGGCAGGATAACTGCCTTAACGATTAACCATGTAGAAAGAAGCTGCCACAGGAGTGATGACAGCCAGTTCTTCACGGTTCATCAGGCGTCCCGGTCTGTGGGGCGACCGGGACGTCTATTCTGACAAACCTCAACCCCGTTTATCTTCTCTTGCTCTTGAGGTTGGGGCGTTTAACTTGGTAGCTTAGGCAGGTTCGAAATTGCTTTTATCTGCACCACAGAGGGGGCAGCACCAATCCTCAGGCAGATCTTCGAAAGATGTGCCGGGTTCAATGCCGTTGCCGGGATCGCCTTCGGCCGGGTCGTAGATGTAGTCACAGATTACGCAACGAAACTTGGTCATGATTGGCTCCTTGAGAATTCAGTAGTTGGCCAAAGTGGCCAAAATATCCAGACCATTCTAGTGCAAGATTAAATTCTGGCAAGTGTAGACTTGAAAAAAAATGGCAAAGGCTTTTAATCGGGGGCCATTGAGTGCTCAGTCAATCATCCCGATCAGAGCCTGAACGGTTTTTTCGATGCCTTCAGCCGCTTCGGAAATTCTGCCGGCAAGCATGTAGGCCGGGCTTGAAACCAGCTTATTGTCGCGATCTATGACAAATTCTTCGACCGGGCACTGGATATGCTCTGAGCCCAGCGCTGTGAGTGCTTCTGCAGTTCCCTCATCATTGCCGATCGTCAGTTTGTGAGAGACGTTCTCGTCGCCCAGGACTTTGGAAAGGACGGCCGGGGCGATACAGACGGCAGCAATCGGTTTCTTTGCAGCGTACATTTCCCTGATCAGGCGTGCTGTCTCAGCATTGACTTCACAGTCTGCGCCGGCGACAGCGAAGTTACAAAGGTTCTTCGCGGCACCAAAACCTCCCGGCAATATCAACGCGTCAAGGTCAGAAGCCTGAACCTTTGCCAGGTCTTGAATGTTGCCCCGGGCGATGCGAGCAGACTCTATCAGTACGTTTCGAGTTGCGCCGGCTTCAGGTTCCCCGGCCAGGTGGTTGATGACGTGCATCTGGGGAATATCCGGAGCCATGCAGACGGCTTCTGCGCCGGCGCGATCAATGGCGAGTAAGGTGATGACTGCTTCGTGGATCTCGCTGCCGTCGTAGACGCCGCAGCCGGACAGGATGACACCGATACGCTTTGTCATAAGACACCTCCTGAAATTGTGATGATGGCTATCTCTTTACAAGGTTCTGTCAAGATTAAAGAAAAAATCAGGCATGTCAAGATTGTTGAAACTTGTTCT
>SBFN01000055.1 GCA_006226895.1 Deltaproteobacteria bacterium
AAACTGACTGTGCTGGAGCAAATTACCAAAGCAGCCCCCTTCGACATGGTGCCGAAGGTACGCAACCTGCTCGGCGCGTTTCTTTTTCATGGTGACGATGTTCACAAGCGGGTCTCTGTCCTCTCAGGTGGAGAGCGTAACCGGTTGGCACTGGCGATCCTGCTGCTTGAGCCGGCCAACCTGCTATTGCTGGACGAGCCGACCAACCACCTTGACCTGGCTTCCAAAGAGGTCCTTCTTAATGCTTTGAAAGGGTATCAGGGGACCCTCGTGTTTGTTTCCCACGACCGTTATTTTGTTGATGCGCTCGCCAGCCGTGTTGTTGAAGTTGCCAGCCATCGTGCCACATCCTACCTCGGGAATTATGAGGACTTTCTGCGCGTCAAAAGTGATGAAGGTGATGGCAGTCACTCTTCTTTGCGAGTCGAGCAGGCCGGTGCGAAGGGAACCTCTACGCCGGTTCAAAGCAAGGCCTCCCGGATGCTATCGTACGAGGAGCGTAAGGCGACAAGGCGAGAAGAGCAGAAACGGAAAAAAGAACTGGCTCAGCTTGAAGAGCGAATCGAGCTTCTTGAGCAGGATCTCGCTGAGCTGACCACTGAAATGCAGGACCCTGCCATGGCGGTTGACCATGCCCGCCTGAGTCCGCTGATTGAGAAACATTCATGTCTTCAAGAGGAGTTGGATGGCTGTATGGAGCGCTGGGAGACCCTGCAGGAGGTGCTCGCAGAAGGTGAAATGTCGTGAAGCGTCCTTTTGTCATTGCTGTTGCCAGTGAAAAAGGCGGGGTGGGAAAGACAACGATCGCCACGAACCTTGCCGTCTATCTCAAGGCTTTGCAGGAGGATTTGCCGGTTACAATTGCCTCTTTTGATAACCACTTCAGCGTTGATCAGATGTTTGCTCTCGGTCCACAGCCTGGGGGCAGTGTTGCCAACCTTCTCGAAGGCCGGCCGATTGAAGAGCTTGCTACGCTCGGTCAATACGGAGTGCAGTATGTCGCCTCATCCCAGCGGCTGCAACCACCAAGTCATGATCCTGGCTGGTTGCGACAGAGAATGTCGGCGTCAACGCTTGACGGTATTCTAATTCTCGATACAAGACCCATTCTTGATTGGTTCACTGAGGCCGCTCTTTTGACTGCAGACCTGGTCCTTGTACCGGTTAAGGATCGCGCAGCCCTGATAAACGCCGGTTCTTTAAAGAAGATTATGGCCGATGCTGGCCGCGCAGAAAAACTTTGGTTGCTGCCAAGCCTCGTCGATGCCCGTGCTCGTTTGAATGCCGAAGTGCGCGTCCATGAATTCCTGATCTACGGCGCCCGAGAACGAGACTACCAGGTTCTCGATATTTGCATTAGTAAAAGTCCCAAGGTCGAAGGGCTCGCTTCAGGATTCTCCAGTCGCATCTGGCCCGTCCTCACCCACGCCCGGAATACTTCCGTTCATGGCCAGTTCAAAAAGCTGGCAGAATTTGTCTTGTCAAGCTCCGCGGCCGAAACCTTCGAGTACAGGAATCGCAGCGGTGGTGAAGGGGTCCTGGAGGGACTGCCCGCTGCCTGGCGCCGCAAGCTGATCCTTGAGTGCCCTTTATGTTGTCAACAATCCCTGCATACTGACGGTCATTTCTTCTTTGATTTGAGCAGCCGTCGGCGAGGCTTTATTCACACTGGCTGTTGTGACCAGCTTTTTGCCGAACTCGAGTTGGACGTAATGTCGCCTGAGGAGATCCTTGCCTTGACAATTGAAGGGCCAGGACTGGTTGGTCCGGAGAGTCGCTTGACGGCCCATCTGTTTGATGCCGATGAAAATCTTGTTGCCAGTGAAGAGCTTGGTGAGGGGAAGGGTCGCCTCCATAAAACCCTGCCAATGATGATCGGCCGTCCTATTGATGCCTCGTACCGTGAGCTTGTCATAATCAATCGTCAAGCTATTAGCCCTGCTGAACAAATGGGTGATGATCTTTACCGACGTTTTGCATGCCGTCGTCGCAAAATCGCCCGGGAACTTCGTCTAGCCGGCTTGTTTTAAATACCTTTCTCACTATAGTTTTCAGCTAAAACCTGGCTTGCGGCCGTTCCCTCGGTCGCGCAACGTACTTGACATGAAAGCTCAAATATTCTAGAAATTTCTGTTTGAAAGTAATGCTAATGAGAACGAGGCTGTGAGTTATGATTCTGTTGCCACGAGGCAATCCTGTTAAGGAAAATATCAATCCAGGTAAAGTAAACCTTGCGGATGCGTTGGGGAAAATGCGTCAGGGGAAATTTACCGGATACATGCGTTTTGATTTTCCTGAAGGGACAGGGGTCTTCATTTACCAGGAAGGCTGCCTCATCAGCTCACTCTTCGAAAATGAGCGGGAACACCTGATCGCATATGATGGTATCTCCCGTACGTTCGACGAGTCTCTGAATGGCAACGGTAAGCTGAACATCTATCGCCTGTCTAGCGAGCTGGCACATAGTATTCATACCCTCCTGCATGGTGAGGTTCTGCACAAAGGGCAGGATCTCCAGTTGATCGATATTAAATCCCTGCTGATTCGTATGCGCGAAGAGAAACGTAGCGGCTGCCTGCGTATTTATTCTAAAGAACATATTGCCCTGATCTTTTATCGTGATGGTAGCCCTCTGGGGTTTTTCCACGATGGTTCAACGGACATTGAAACCACTGCGGACAGTTCCATGTCGGTTGCCAAAGAGCCTGGTGCCAAAGTTGATGTTCTGGTGACTCGCGGTGACGGAGGAAAACCGTTGGCAGACCTTATGGAAACGGCAGATATCACCGGTATGTGGGGTGCGGCTGTTGCCGAACGTCGACGTCAGCGGGAAGAGCAGGAGAGCGCCGCAAGTAAAACTCAGGAGACAAAAGAGTCGGATCGTCGGCAGAAAACGCAGGAGCTTTTTCAGAGCTCTGCCATGGCGCATCTTGGTAAAATCGGCTCTTTGCTGGTAGATAAAGAGTTTGAAAAGCTGAAACTCAACGGTGGGCAGATCAGCGAATCAGC
>SBFN01000195.1 GCA_006226895.1 Deltaproteobacteria bacterium
GTTTCAGGATGGCCCGGTTGGTAGTAGCCTGTCTTCAGGAAGGCCTGGATAAGCAGCAAGACCGTCTTGCCGACATCACTGCTTATGGGGGGCTGGGATGAACTCATGGGGGCCTCGTACTTTTGGATAACAGGGTTGCGAGCCCTATGTTGCCATGAAAGCAAAGGATTGCAAAGGGCCAACAGCTATCAAGGGATTTTTTTATCAATGAATACGTGTTGTTGTCTCAGGGCAAGTTTGATAAAGGCAGATAAATGTTGCCAAGACTGAGGCTCGTGGGAAAATCATTATCTTTACATTTATGGCTAGATTCAAGACCTGCCACTCAGCAGATTATCTGCTTCTGTTCTCGGCATAACTCTCGGCAAGAGTGCCAACCGCAACAGCAAAAGCATTAGATCGATTCCAGCGTCGCAGCGCCCGGAAATTGCTATAGACCAGATAGGAGGATGCAGCCGGGTCATCGGCAACAAGCAACGAAGCCTGTAAATCACGACGCGGCAAGGCGCGGCCGTTGCTGCGACGCACACCGAGCGCCTGCCAGCGTGACAATGGCAAACGGGTGTCCAATCCAGTCTGCGAAGAAGCAATCTTTTGCGTCAGTTTGACCGGCCGGCCCCAGGTTTGGTCGTTCTTCCAGCCGGCCTTTGCAAGGTAATTGGCTGCTGAGCCCAGAGCATCGGGAACCGATCCCCAGATATCAATGCGACCGTCGCCATCGGCATCGACGGCGTAGTGTCGATAAGAGGACGGCATGAACTGGAAAGGCCCCATTGCCCCTGCCCAGGAACCTTTCATACGCGACAACGAGACATGTCCGTCGTCGAGGATTTTCAGCGCCTCGATCAACTCCTTGCGAAAATAATCGCCGCGACGCGTGTCGTAAGCCAGGGTGACCAGTGCCGGAATGACAGGATGTTTGCCGGTGTGTCGGCCGTAGCTGCTCTCTATCCCCCAGAGGGCGACAATGAAGCGTCGTTGAACCTTATACTTTCGCTCGACCCGACCCAACCAGGTGGGATAGCGTTTTAGCATCAGGCGCCCTTCGGCGATACGCTCCTGGCTGACCCGGGCAGCCACATAATCCTCGAGCGATGTGGTCTTTTCCGGTTGCTTTTGATCGAGTTCTATCACCCGTGGCTCTGGTGCTTTGAGGTCAGCCAGTGCCGCATCCAAGGTCTTTTCAGAAATCCCTGCAGAACGAGCGTCTTCTCGCAACAACTCAAGCCAGGTCGCGAAACCCTGTGGTATCTCTTGCGCCAGAGAGCTTGGCAATAGCAACAAAAAGAGCCAGCCAAGCAATAGAAACTGTTGTCCGATTTTTTTCATGGACAAACTATAGCACCGGATTTTCAAAATGGAATCAGACGCCGATCATCAACGGTTCAGCAACACGAAGCTGCCCCTACCCCAGGGCCCCTTTGCTTTCATGGATATTGATAACATAACCCTGTTCAATCGCATAGCGACGCCCTGTTTCGGAGAGGCTGATTTTTTGGCCAAGCAACGTGGAAATCCTGACATGGATCAGCTGCCGGCGATGCAGGGATTTGAGAGTCTTGTGGAGTACGGCCGAGCCCAGGAGCAAAGGGGCATTCAGCTGTTTTCGAGAAAGGGCCTTGCCGCCAGCCTGCGCGAGCTGCCGAATGACGATAATTTCAAAGTCATTCAGATAACGTGAAGTTCGAGACTCTGCAAACATCTCGGCATGCACATCATCGAGGCGTGTGCCAATGAGCTCTTTGCGTTGAGCGGCGGAGCGGAGCAGTTTGCGGAGGCTCACTGCAGCTTTCTGAATGGCCGGGTTAATCCCGATCAGAACAAACACCGTCAAAAACAGAATGACCAGAAGACGCAAGGGCAGATCGGAAAGGGGCATAGCAACTCCTTCGCCGATTGGTTACAGTCAAGAAGAACATTGCTTACCTTGAAACGTTAGACCAGCGGGCGGGAATGTCAACAGGCTTGCGTGTCCCCGAAGCCTATTACAAATTCAATTCTCGTTTCACCCGAGCAAAGGCATCGATAGCGAGTTCCATGTCGGTCGGTGTCAGAGCGGCCGACATCTGGGTTCGGATACGAGCTTGTCCCTTTGGCACCACCGGGTAAGAAAACGCCACCACGTAGACGCCATGCTTCAGGATGGCGTCGGCAAATCTGGTCGCGATTATGGCATCGTGCAACATGATAGGGACAATGGGATGCTCGCCCGGCAGCAACTCGAAGCCATGTCGCTCCAAGCCGGCGCGGAAGATCGCTGTATTTTCCTGCAACTGGTCACGCAGGAGACTGGATTTACTCACCAGCTCCAAAGCCTTTAAAGCTCCAGCTACGGCCGGCGGCGCCACAGAGTTGGAAAAGAGATAAGGACGAGAGCGCTGCCGAAGCAAATCGACCACTTCTTTGCGGGCGCTGGTAAAACCGCCGCTGGCACCACCCAGGGCTTTGCCCAGAGTGCCCGTTATGATATCCACCCGGCCCATACAACCTCGATACTCGTGGCTGCCTCGGCCTCTCTTGCCGACAAAGCCTGTGGCATGGGAATCGTCGACGTGCACAAGGGCACTATAGCGTTCCGCCAGGTTGCAGATATCATCGATTCTGGCAATAGTGCCGTCCATTGAGAACACCCCGTCGGTGGTGATCAGCTTGAAGCGTGCACCGGCTACATCAGCAGCCTTGAGTTGCTCTTCTAGATCGGCCATCTGGTTGTTTCGATAGCGGTAACGCCGCGCCTTGCACAAACGGACCCCGTCGATAATGCTGGCGTGGTTAAGCTCATCAGAGATCACCGCATCCTCTTCGCCAAGCAGGACTTCGAAGAGGCCGCCGTTGGCATCGAAGCATGATGGATAGAGGATGGTATCTTCCATACCCAGAAACGCGCTGAGCTTCTCTTCAAGCTTTTTATGCAGAGTCTGAGTGCCGCAGATAAAACGCACCGAGGCCATACCGAAGCCCCACTCTTCCAGCCCCTGCCGCAGCATTCACCTCCGGGTGCTGGGCCAGCCCCAGGTAGTTGTTGGCACAGAGGTTAAGCATCTCGCCGCTACTGATACCCACATGAGCTCCCTGTGGTGTAGTAATGAAACGTTCGTTCTTGTACAGACCGGCAGAAACAATGCTGTCCAGTTCGCTTCTTAGATGTTTATGAAATTTACCATCCACAATATTTCTCCGTAACAGCCCGCGCGATGGCGGGCCAGAAAATTTCAAGATTCCCAGTTAAGGATGACCTTGCAGGCGTCACCGGACTGCATGGCGGCAAAACCCTCTGCAAATTCCGTATAATGCAAACGATGCGTAATATCAAGGCCTGACTCGACCATAACCGCCATCTTGTACCAGGTTTCGTACATCTCGCGTCCATAGATCCCCTTGAGCGTCAGCATATTGAAAATAACCGTGTTCCAGTCGACCATCATGTTTTTGTCAGGGATACCGAGCATGGCGATCTTGCCGCCGTGCTTCATGTTAGCCAGCATCTCCCCGAAGGCTGCCGGGCTGCCGGACATCTCCAGTCCTACGTCAAAGCCCTCCGACATCCCCAGGTACTGTTGAACAGAGTCGATCTTCTCCCGGCTCACGTCTAGCGTGCAGGTCGCTCCCAGCTTTTCAGCCAAGGTCAGGCGCTCAGGAATGATGTCTGTCACTACGACGTGTCGAGCTCCTGCGTGCCGACAGACGGCTGCCGCCATAATACCAATAGGTCCAGCACCGGTAATCAGCACATCCTCACCAAGGAGGTCGTATTGCAATGCCGTATGCACCGCGTTGCCCAGCGGATCGAACAGAGTCGCCACATCCAGGTCGATCTCAGGCCGATGCACCCAGACGTTAGACATCGGCAACGACAGATACTCAGCAAAAGCTCCGGGTCGATTAACCCCGACTCCGCTGGTGTGGGCGCAGAGATGGCGTTTTCCGGCCATGCAGTTGCGACAGCGGCCGCACACCACGTGCCCCTCACCGGAAACAACCTGGCCTACGGTGAAATCGATGACGTTGGTACCAACGGCAGCGACCTCACCGACGAACTCGTGCCCGATCACCATCGGCACAGGAATGGTTTTTTCAGCCCAGGCATCCCAGTTGTAGATATGCAGGTCTGTGCCGCAGATGGCACTGCGCTTGATCTTGATCAGCACATCGTTGATGCCGATCTCAGGTTCAGGCCACTCTTCCAGACTCAAGCCGGTGGCGGCTTCTCTTTTTACCAACGCCTTCATCGCGTAAGTCTCCCTCTGTACATATAAGCCTTGGAAACAACATCACAATTACCAGACAGCTTAAACGCATAATCAGAATTAACAACTGGTTGGCGCTGTTTGTCGTCGGGAAATATGCGCTGGCAACCAGGGCATTAAAAAGAGACATTCAAAAAACAACCCTGATCCAAGTATCTAAAACTTGCTCATTGCCGTGACTAATTTATAGTTCTAGAGAAGGGAGAAGATTATGCCCTGGAACTATAGTGACAAGGTCCTCAAGCTGTTCATGGACGCCGTCAAGGGTGAAACCGGTACCCATATGGGTGAGCTGGAAAACCCCGACGGTTTCGGTGAACATGGCTCGATCGTCTGCGGTGACACCCTGCGCTTCACCTTTCGCGTCGAGCGCCACCTGACAGACCCCACCCGCGACATCATCACCCAGGCCCGCTACCTGACCTTTGGCTGTACCTCGGCGATCGCCGCTTCGGAAGCACTCTGCACCCTGCTGGAAGAACAAGGGAAAACCCCGATCGAGGCATTGCAGGTAACCAACCAGGACCTGGTCGATTTCCTTGATGGCTTGCCGGAACAGAAGATTCACTGTTCTGTGATGGGCGCCGAAGCTTTGCAGAAGGCCGTCGCAGACTGGGCGAGCAAGCGTGGCGTCGATCTCGTGGAGCTGTTTCCGGAGCTGGCCCACGGCGATGAGGAAGAAGGCCGCATTGTCTGCAACTGTTTCTCGGTAACCGAACCTTACCTGCGCCGCAAGATCAAGGAGCTCGGCCTGCAAAGTATCGCCGAGATCACCAATGCCCTTAAAGCCGGCGGTGGCTGCACTGTCTGTCACCACACCCCTGGCGGGCTCCAGGACCTGCTCGATGAGATCTGGGGTGTAAAACCGGCGGGTCAGGTCGAGGTTGCAGCGTCCCATATAGACGAGCAACCATCGCCCTACCGGTTGGGGCAGCAGATCGAAGCTGCTATCGAGTCGGTCGTCCGGCCTTTGCTGCAAGACGAAGGCGGTGACATCGAACTGGTCGACATCAAGGGTGACAAGATCTATTGCCGGCTGACCGGGGCCCCGGGTCAAAGTGCCTCTACAGACCAGACCTTCAAGCTGCTGGTTGAACAACAACTGAAGGAGCAGGTCGATGATCGTTTACAGGTGATCGCAGTGTGACAGAGCGAGGTTTGAGATGAAGTACGTTTATGTCGACAACAACGCGACGACCGCCATCGCCCCGGAGGTGCTGGGGGTGATGCAACCATACTTGACCTCCGATTACTTCAACCCAAGCTCCATGTACGACGCGGCCCGGTCTTCGGCAGAAGCGATTGAAAGCGCCAGAATAACAGTCGCCAGCTGTCTCGGCGACATCGACCCGGACCAGATTATCTTTACCGGCTCGGCCACAGAGAGCAACAATGCCGCGCTGTTCGGCACAGTCCTGGCCAATCCGGAGCGCGCCATGTCATCACCACAATGATTGAGCACCCTTCGGTGCTGGAGATCGGCAAGGAATTGGAGCGCCGCGGTCAGGAGGTCACCTTTTTGGCGGTGGATCAGAACGGCGAACTGCTGCTCGATGAATATGTCAGGGCGCTGCGCAGTGACACCCTGGTGGTGAGCATTATGATGGCGAACAATGAGACGGGGGTCTGTTACCCCGTCGCCGAGATGGCGCGCATGGCCAAGGAGACGGATCAAGGAATCGTGGTGCATACCGACGCCACCCAGGCGCTCGGCAAGCTGCCGGTCGATCTGCAGGGCGATCTGAAGCACGTCGACTTGCTCTCTTTCTCCGGGCACAAGATTCACGCCCCGAAGGGAGTCGGTTGTCTGTTCGTGCGGCGCGGCGCGCGCTGGCGTCCATTCATCCTCGGTGGTCACCAAGAGAAGGGACGCCGGGCCGGCACAGAGAATGTCGCCTATATCGTTGGCCTGGCCAAAGCGTGCGAGCTGGCGATAGCCGGTGTGTCCGATGA
>SBFN01000029.1 GCA_006226895.1 Deltaproteobacteria bacterium
TCTTGCTCACGGATGACTGGTGCAGCTTTTTCAAAAAGCACAACTTTCTTGTCGGGCTGAGTATTGACGGTCCGCGGGAACTCCACGATAGATACAGGGTCAAGGGAAACGGACGACCGACTTTTGATGCTGTAATGTCGGGGTTGGCACTGCTCAGGAAACACAAGGCTTCCTTCAACACCCTCACTGTGGTGAATGACCACAATTCTCTCCAGCCGCTTAAAGTCTACCGATTCCTCAAGAGGATCGGAGACGGACATATGCAATTCATCCCGGCAGTGGAACGGTTGCCTGATGAGGCAGGCGAAAACCTTGGGTTGAGCCTGGCCATTCCGCCGTACTCTGGCGATAGGGCAGGAAACTCCCGGCCAACACCATGGAGCGTATCGCCAGAGCAGCTGGCGAACTTTTATATCAGCATATTTAACGAGTGGGTGCGCAATGATGTGGGTACGGTGTTTGTGCAATTCTTTGACGTAGCGCTGGGCAACTGGCTTGGGGCGGATTCCGGACTCTGCCATTTCTCACTGACATGCGGTATGGCGGGGGCCCTGGAACATAATGGTGACCTTTACTCCTGCGATCATTATGTATATCCCGAGCACAAGCTGGGAAACATCATGGAAACGCCTCTAGCGGAACTCATGGCGTCGGTGACACAACGAAGGTTTGGGAGTGAGAAACTGAACAGCCTGCCAGAGTGCTGCAAGGAGTGTGAAGTACGACCTGCCTGCCACGGGGACTGCCCCAAACACAGATTTGCTGAAACCCCGGACGGTGGGCCGGGACTGAGCTATCTCTGCCAAGCTTACAAGGAGATCTTCAACCACATGGCTCCATACCTGAAAGTCATGGCTGAGTTGGTCCAAGCTGGACGGCCCGCTCCCGACATAATGAGCATTTTGCGGCAGCAGGGCATGAAAAGACCACACTCGACTCCAGGCCGAAATGCTCCCTGCCCTTGCGGCAGTGGAAGAAAGTATAAACGGTGTTGTGGAGCCTAACCCGCAGGGTATTGCTTTTGGTTCCTGATAAAATTTCGCTGCCCAAATGAAACCATTCGTTATGGAATGAGCTAGGTTTCGAGGAGGAAGGTGCGATGTTAAACCGCTTTTTCCGGGGAGCTGGTCGACTTAGTCTGTTGGGCGCTATTTTGATGGCGGGTCTGATTATGGCCTCGCAGGTCCAGGCCGGCAATACAACATCGGAAGATGCTGAAGCCGACAAATCAGGCGTAAGCGAGCAGAAACGTGGCATACCACGATGGAATAACCCCGGGTCCATTGTCAACAGGATTCGACGAGACGGCGAGGAACGGAAGGATTATCTTTTTCAATTCCCCGGTGTCGACTGGGCTTTGCAACCCTGGTTTGAATTGAAGGCTGACCTCGACGAGAAGCACGGATTCAGGTACGGCATCTCCTTTTCGACCCTCTACCAGAAGGTAGCGAGCGACACCATAGGGTCGAAGGACGAAGCCGCCGGTTACGACCTCGACATTATTGCCGTATGGACACCTCTGGGCCGCGGGACGGGTACGGAGACGACGTTTGGATTCGAGTTCCTCAAGCGTGACACCGTGATCACCGAGCTCGCGCCCGCGTTTTTGTTCACGCAGTACGGATCGCTCTACCCGAGCGCCGCGCCCTACGGGGAGACCGATGCGTCCATCGGAGAGCTCTGGATACAGCAGAGATTCAGAAATGTTTTTGGGTTTCGCGTGGGGAAGATTTTTCCCATTACGGCGTACGACTTCTTTCCGTTCAAAAACTTCCGGAAAGACTTCATCGACTTCAATCACGTCACCAATGCTGCCATACCGCTGCCCTCCAACGGACTTGGCGCGTACGTCATGTACAGACCGCACCCCAAGTTCATGCTCCGCCTCGGCGCCCATGACGCCAACGCGGATGTGGAGAAAGCCTTTTACAACACCTATGAGGACGGCGAAATCTTCAAAATTTTCGAGGTCGGCTACGACACGGGCTTTATACCACGAGAGCCCGGGCGTGCTCCGCATGGTCACGTCCACGTGTCGATCTGGCATCAGAACGAGCGGGATGACGCCGGGATTGACAACGGTTGGGGCATTGCCGGTTCAGCCCTGCAGCGGTTCGGACGCTTTACACCTTGGGTACGCTACGGTTACGCGAACCAGAACGACGATGGCCCCACGCCCGTCAAACACATGGCGAACGTTGGCTTGGTCATCAATGAAATCTTCGGACAAGCCTATGATCGCATTGGTATCGGCTACACCTGGTCCGATCCGGCCAATCATAGGCTGAACCAACAGAGCACGATCGATTCCTTCTATCGTGTGCAGTTGACTCCGGAAATCCAATTCGGCCCCACCTTCCAGGTCATCATCGACCCGGTGCGCAACCCAGAGGAAGATACGATTTACGTCTGGGGAATTCGTGGGCGAATTGCCTTATAGGATCTATTCGACGGTAGCCTTCATTTCAGTGCTTAGTGCTCGAGAGGTTGCGTTAAGTCCAAACTGGCCAATCAGCAGTGTGGATTACATACTTTAATTCACACTTGGTCTTTTAATAAACGGCTACCACACCTAGTCCCATTAGATCGACACAAAAAGCCCCGACCACTCTCGAGAGTGGTCGGGGCTTTTTTCCTCATTGGTCTACGCGGTTCAGCTTTTTACTGTTCACCTTTGATCTTTTTGATAATTTTCGGAATGAAGAGCGAAAAGATAAACAGCCCTATGGAAAAGAAAACCTTGAAAGATAACAGTTCCCCCAAGTTTCCTGAAACCCAAACATCTCTTAGGGTGCCGATGAAGAAGGTGAAGATAAAGGTCCCGACGATGATGCCCAGGCCTGTACCAAAAAAGTAGTCCCAGAAACGCACCTTGGTGAGGCCCATGCCGAAATTCATTGCGGTGAATGGAAAATAAACAAGCCGCAGGTACAATGTAGTGGCAAATCCGTTCCGCTC
>SBFN01000201.1 GCA_006226895.1 Deltaproteobacteria bacterium
GCAGAAGGAAAATGATCAAGGCGGTCATCGGGATGATCACCATGAGCCGGGCCCTTGTCGCCTCGATGTACTCGTATTGGCCGCTCCAGACGATGTTATATCCAGGCGGCAACTTCACTTGCTCTGCTACCGCTTTGCGGGCATTTTCGACGTAAGTGCCGACGTCGATCCCCTGCAGGTCGACGTAGATCCAGGCTGTGCGCCGGGCATTCTCACTCTTGATCGCAGGAGGGCCCTTCTTGATCTGGATATCGGCGACCTGGGAAATAGGAATGTGACTGCCGTCCCTGAGGGGAATAAGCACCCGATTGAGAGCCGGCAGGTCTTTACGGTAATCGCGCATGTAGCGTATGTTGACAGAGTAGCGTTCCAGCCCCTCGACAGTCTGAGTGACATTCATACCACCGATGGCGCTCTGAATAATGTCCTGTACATTGGCCACGGTCAGGCCGTAGCGGGCGATTTCTGCGCGGTCTATGACGAAATCGAGATAATTCCCGCCGGTGACACGCTCGGAGAAGGCGGAGAGTGTCCCGGGCAAGGTACGCACCAATGCCTCGACTTCCTCGCCGAGATCGGAGAGGGTCTGCAGGTCATCCCCCATGATCTTAATGCCGACCGGAGTTCTGATGCCGGTGGAGAGCATGTCGATGCGGGTTTTGATTGGCATGGTCCAGGCGTTGGTCAGACCGGGGAACTGGATGGCGTTATTCAGCTCCTCAGTGAGTTGTGACACCGTTATCGTCTTCTCTTCCGGCAGCACCCAACGCAGCGGCTTCTTCACCCATTCGGTCCACTGCGGCCAGTCTGAGTAGAAACGGGGCGTGGGCAATTTACGCCATTCGTCCTCGGCTTTGAGCATGATCGTCGTTTCGAGCATAGAGAGCGGCGCCGGATCGGTGGCCGTCTCGGCCCGGCCGACCTTGCCGAAAACATGATGCACCTCGGGGAAGGTAGCGATGATGCGGTCGGTCTGCTGCAGAAGCTCCTTCGCCTTGGTGATTGAGATCCCCGGCAGGGTGGTCGGCATGTAGAGCAGATCCCCCTCGTAGAGAGGCGGCATGAATTCCGTCCCCATTTTGCTGGCGGGCCATGCGATGGAGAGCGTCAGCGCCAGCGCCACCAGCAGGGTCATTTTGCGCCAGCGCAGAACGAAATCGACGACCGGCTGGTAACCGCCGATGAGGGCACGATTGATTGGGTTGTCCGTTTCCTTGCGGACGCGTCCACGGATGAACCAGACCATCAGCACCGGCACCAGGGTAATGGAGACAATGGCGGCCGTCGCCATGGCGTACGTCTTGGTGAAGGCCAGGGGTTTGAACATGCGTCCCGCCTGCTCCTGCAGGGTGAAAACCGGTGCGAAGGAGACGGTGATCACCAGCAGAGCGAAGAAGATGGTGGGGCCGACCTCCTTGGCCGCAGCGATGATCACCTCGGTACGCGGTTTATCCGGCTCACACTCAATACGTTTGTGGGCATTCTCGACCATGATGATCGCAGAATCGACCATGGTGCCGATAGCGATAGCGATGCCGCCGAGACTCATGATATTGACATTGAGTCCCTGCATATACATGATGAGGAAAGACATCAGAATGCCGACGGGAAGCGCCAGAATGACCACGGCCGCGCTCGGCAGATGGAAGAGGAAAAGGATAATCACCAGGGCGACGACGATACTCTCTTCCAACAGCTTCTCTTTGAGATTGGATACGGAGCGATCGATGAGACCTGCGCGGTCATAGACGGTTATTATTTCCACACCTTCGGGAAGTCCGCCTTTAAGATCTTCGAGTTTTCTCTCCACCCGCTCAATGACAGCTCGGGCGTTCTCGCTGAAACGCATGACGACGATGCCGCCTACGACCTCCCCTTCCCCGTTGAGTTCGGCCAGACCTCGACGCATCTCCGGACCCAGCTTGACCTCGGCCAGATCCCGGAGCAAAATCGGCGTCCCGCGCATGTCCGAGCCGACCACTATCTGCTCAATATCCTGCGTTGACTGGATGTACCCCAACCCTCGGACCATGAATTCGGTCTCGGCCATCTCGATCACCCGTCCGCCGACGTCGTTATTGCTGCGCTGGATGGCCTGGCGAATCTGGGGGATGGTGATATGATAGGCCAGCAGCCGATCCGGGTCGACTGTCACCTGGTACTGCTTGACGTAGCCGCCGATGGAGGCAACCTCGGAGACCCCCTCGACAGCCGTCAGCTCGTAGCGCAGAAACCAATCCTGGATTGATCGCAGTTGCTGCAGATCGTGCCGGTCGCTCTTGAGCACATACTGGTAGACCCAGCCGACACCGGTCGCATCAGGCCCCAGCGACGGGGTGACCCCGTTCGGCAGTCGCCCCGCGGCGTAATTCAGGTATTCGAGAACCCGGGAGCGGGCCCAGTACATATCGGTGCCGTCTTCGAAGATGATATAGACGAAGGAGAGACCGAAGAAGGAGTAACCCCGTACATCTTTGGCTCCCGGGACCGCCAGCATCTGCGTCGTCAGGGGATAGGTGACCTGGTCCTCTACCACCTGCGGCGCCTGCCCCGGATACTCGGTAAAGATGATCACTTGCACATCGGAAAGGTCGGGGATGGCATCAATCGGAATATTGCGCAGCGCATAGATCCCCCCGACTACAACGAACGCCGTTGCCAGGATGACCATGAAGCGATTGTGACTGGACCAATCAATGATTTTTTCAAGCATGGATTAAATTCCTAAAAGCATGAGGGGTGAGGGTTGACGGATAAATGCTTTGTCCCCTAACTCCTGACTCTTAACTCCTCACTGATTCATTTAAACAAATCTTCAAGCTCTTCTTCCTGAAAACTCGCATCGGACGGGTCTGCCATATCATGCCCGGCATGGTCCTCAGGCTCAGGTTCAGGCTCAGGCTTGGGCTGACGCATCTTCTGGATCGCTTCGCGCAACCTGCTCTCGAACAGGAACTGGGCGCTGGTGACAACCCGTTCACCTTCGAGGACCCCCTGGATAATCTGCACATACCCTTCCTCGTCCTGCATCCCGACCTTGATCTGACGAGGCTCGAACCTGCCGTCGCCAAGAGCCGCGAAAACAAGCTTTTTCTCGCCTGAGTTCATCACCGCTTCAATCGGAACAGCCAGTGCGTCCTTGACCGGTTCAGATTCGAGACGGACATTGACATACATATCAGGCTTCAAGGTGAAGTCAGGGTTGTCAATATCGAAGCGTGCCTTAATGGTGCGAGTTTTCGGCTCGACAAAGGGGTAGATATAGCTAACCTCGCTTTCGATCGGATCGCTGCCGATGTACGGCAACATGATTTTAGCTTTCTGACCGAGTTTGACCCAGGCCATCTCATACTCGTAAATATCAGCATAAATCCAGATCTTCGAAATATCCGAAAGCATCAACAGCTCCATGCCCCTTTTGATGAATTGTCCTTCACGCACCATTTTCATAGAGACAATACCGTCATAAGGTGCATAGAGAGTTAACGTCTTGGCAACCTCTCCACTCTCCTCCAAGCGCTTAATCTGGCGCTCACTGATGTCCCATAGCTTCAGACGCCTGCGTGAGGATTCGAGCAAACGATTAGCGCCATCAGCGATTGAAGGAAAAGGTGATTGGGCAAGAGATTGACTATTGTTCCGGGCCAGGAGAAATTCCTCCTGTGCACTCACGAGCTCCGGACTGTATATCTCAAGCAAAGCAGAACCCTTTTTAACAAATTGGCCCGTTTCATTGATGTAAAGGCGTTCAACCCAACCGTCAACTTTACTGTTTACCGAGAATTGCTTTGGTTCTTCATAAGCGACCAGACCCACAGTACGAACGGTACGGTTCAAATCCTTTTTCACGACTTGCGTCGTGCGAACACCCATATTTTGTGATGTGACGGGGTCTATGGAAATAATAGAACCTGTTACTGCCTCATCTTCATAAACCGGGACAAGGTCCATACCCATCGGTGATTGACCTGGTTCATCACGAATAAAAGTCGGATCCATCGGTGCAACCCAATACTTGATCTTGCGCTCCCCGGCAGGAATTGATGATTCTGAGCCTGCCGATTTCAAAGGCGTCAGGTCCATGTTACAGATGGGGCATAAACCTGGCTCATCAGTGATGATCATGGGATGCATGCCACAGGTGTACTGTTGTGCGGCTTCTGCAGAAATCGGTACGGCAAGATCGACAACTGTAGCCAGGGGGCCTTCGCTCGTTACGACTGAAATCAAACCCAGAGCAAGGGTGACCGCCGCGCCGAATAAGGTGATGGATATGATCAAACGTGTCTTTTTGCTCATGTTGTCCTCGAGGTCAGTGTTTGCAAGTCTATTCTGGTGAAGCCGATGAATTGCTTCCCGGTAACTGCACAGGCAGTCCGATCAGTGGCAGCGTTGACTCGGCCTCAAGCCAGGCCAGACTACGCATATATTCAGTGCTTACACGGTAATATTCCATTTCCGCCAGGTAGGTTGTCATCAAAGAATCGAGCAAGCTCATAAAGGCAACCTTACCTACCTGGTATGAACTCAAGGCTGCCTGTAAACTCTGGCTGGTCTGAGGGATTATCCCCTCACGGTAGAGTTCGGTCTGCTGGTGCGTCTCTTCCATGCGGCTGTAGGCCTTGCGGATCTTTTCCTCAAGGCTGCTCCGGAAAGACTCGGCCTGCTTTTCAGCCATACGTAAACCCGCAAGCGCTTCAGCTTTTTCGGCCCGTCTTTTTTCCCGGTAAACAGGCAGGGTCACGCTGACGCCGGCACTGACAAAATCGGTTCCCCCATCAGGCAAGTCGTTATCGCGGAAACGCCAGCTTGCCCAGAGAGTCATGTCTGGGTAATCATTCAGACGTGCCAGATTTTTTTGCTGCCGATAACGTTTAAGTAA
>SBFN01000177.1 GCA_006226895.1 Deltaproteobacteria bacterium
CAACCGATCACAGCGGCATCGCTCGATGTTGCCTCGAATAGTTCATGGGATACCGCCCTCGCCCTGCGTGAAGCAGCCCGCAGCGAGATTCTTAGGATGTGTGGTGAACCTGACCTGATTCAACAGAAGCCGGTCATCTAAGTATGTCAGGGGAGCGACAGAGGCGACCGGGGAACCAACCGTCCCCTCCTGGGTAAAGAGCTTGACCAGATCATCAGAGTTGGGGTGCATGGCAACCTCATGATTATTCGTTATGGTTCGCGTTGCCGAATGCAGATAAAAGCTGATACACACAGATCAAACCAGACTGAACCCTTAATGCCTTTACTTTTAATGGCTATCCCTTTTATCGCCCTCATCCTTGTTAAACAATTTGTAGCAGTAAACATCTTTTCTGGTGTGCCCGTCACCTCCGGGGTGCATCCTGTTCCCTGCAATCCATATTCCTGCGGAGCCAACAGTTAATCCTTCCAAGCCCTTACAAACCAATTTAAGCATATTGTTGTGTGCATAAACTGTTGCATAGACATGCAATCGCCCAAAAAAAAGGTATTCTTAATATATACGGGTTGTACTGGCTGCTTGTTATTCTACGCAAGAAAGGAAGGTGGCTATGAGTAATACCACAGCATTATTTGCAGAGGGTCTCTTTAGGGGATTGGCTCCAGACGAAACAACAGCATTTTTGCGCCAGTGTCATGAGAGCATCTACAAAGATGGCACCCGGTTGTTCGTAGAGCAGTCAGAGGCGAAAAAGCTGTACCTGATCTTAAAAGGAGGTATCAGCCTCCACTTTGAAATGCCACAGCGGGAGAACGCCGACACGACCATCGTGTCACTCAAACCGGGGTCAACCGTCGGTTGGTCGGTGATTGTGCCACCATATCAGTACCGGCTCTCCGGCTACTGCAACGGGGAAACCACACTGCTCGAAATCGACCGGGAGACTCTCGAGAAGCTCTTCGAAACCAACTACCACCTGGCCTACATCTTCATGCGCAACATCGCTGCACTCACAGCTGAACGCCTGAACCAGGTCCAGGACAAGTTGGCCATTGTCCTTGCTAACGAAGCGGCCACGGGTTGGTAGTCGAAAACCCACAATTTATTTTAAAGGGGGCACAATGAAATTAAGCATTGTGCTCTTTCTTCGAGGGGGGCGCCTATGACCGAAGAGGTTCACAAAATCACGATAGCTGATGAGTTCAAGATTTGCCCTTTGTGTGGCTACAAAGACGGTTTTCATTCTGCCTTCAGAAAAGAACAGGACACCACCAGGTGGCTCTTCGTCTGCCCATCCTGTCATGCTGTCTTTGATATTGGCTATTCAGTGTGAGACTCTTTGAATTCTTTTTTCAGCCTGAATAATAAAAATTGTTAAGCGATTACGCGTTTTGTCTTTTGTAAGAGGAAAGGCAAAGCCGGCGGGTCGCGTCCCGCCAGACGCCTTACTTTTGCCCGGCAGCAAAAGTAAGCAAAAATGCCTTCTCCTAGCGGAGGGCATATTCTTTCGCCTGGTTTCAGTGTCTTCTGAAACCAAAAGAGAATGGGATCCGGCCCGTTTCAGGGGGCCTCTCGTTGCTGCTTTTTTGCAGCAAGAAAATAAACAACACCACACGTGCAAACAAACACTCCCGAAGAGGTCCTCAAGGGCCTCGGGGCTAAGAGGGGAAGCGTAAACTACTAAAAGTCTTGTCACTCTAATTTTTACCAGCAGACAACAACGCGCAAAACATGCCAAGCGCAGCGCAGCCATTTTCTGCATACTCTTTTGGGGCTTCAAAAGAGTATGGCGTCGGACGGGACGCAACCCGTCGGTTTAACTCTTGTCCTTAGAATTAAAAGATCCAACAATAAAAAATGAAAGATTAATGATCTGTGGCACATAGGTCTTGCAACTTCAACAATTATTCCCACCTTACAAAAAGCATCAACGATCACATCTATCTTACTGTCAGAGCATGCTTTTTTTGACACATAAGCCTGCCTTGATATGATTGGATAATGCTAAAACCTGTCTACCTCAGCTGCCTGGTCATCCTGGTGCTGTTATGCACAGGATTACTGCTCAAGGCCGAAGAAATCACTGCCCCTGCGAATATCAGAGTGGTGCGTGTCGCCGGGGTCATCAACCCGGTACTGGCTGATTTTATCAGTGTCGAACTGGATGCAGCCAACAATGGCAGCGCACTGGCTTTTCTGATTGAACTTGACACGCCAGGCGGCCTCGATAGTTCGATGCGTATCATTATCCAGAAGATCCTCTCTTCTAAAATTCCGGTCATCGTTTACGTCTACCCCTCGGGTGCCCGGGCGGCCTCAGCCGGTGCCCTGATCACCCTGGCCGCTGATTTTGCTGCAATGGCTCCCGGCACCAATATCGGTGCGGCTCACCCGGTATCGATCGGCATTAGCGGAACCGGCGACAGCGAACAAGGCAAAACCGTGATGGAAAAGGTGGTAAATGATGCGGTCGCCTACGCGCGCAGTCTCGCAGAGCAACGAGGCAGAAATCGTGATTGGGCCGAGCAGATCGTGCGCGATTCGATCTCCACCGCGGCTCAAGAGGCGCTTGACCTCAAGGCGATCGACCTGATCGCAACAGATGAACAGGAACTCCTTAAAAAACTCAACGACAGAACTTATCTGCGCAACGGCGAGGCCCGCAAACTGCGAACCCGCGGAGCAGTACTCAGCTATGCTGAGATGACTTGGCGACAGGAGATTTTCAACACCTTGGGTGATCCGAATGTCGCTTACATGCTCCTGATGCTCGGCATCCTCGGCATCTTTTTCGAAATCTCCCAGCCAGGCGTCATCCTGCCCGGAGCGATCGGCTCCCTCGCCTTGCTGCTCGCATTTCTCGGTTTCCAGACCCTGCCGGTTAACTATATTGGTGTTTTGCTGATTCTGCTTGCCATCATCCTGTTTATTCTCGAGATCAAGGTGGTCTCCTACGGCATGCTCACAGTCGGCGGCCTGATCGCACTGACCTTCGGCTCGCTGATCCTGGTCGACAGCCCTGAGCCTTACCTGCAGATCTCACGTTCGGTAATCGCAGCAACCGTGTTTGTCTGTGCCGGCGTCATCAGCCTGGTGCTCTTTTTTGTAGTGCGCGTACAGAAAACCCGTTTCGTCTCCGGGCTTGAAGGGATGATCGGTGAGCGCGGCCAGGCGGTAACAGCGCTTGATCCACGCGGCCGGGTCTATGTGCATGGCGAATATTGGGATGCCCATGCCGACGAGCCGATCACCTCTGGCAGCGAAATTGAAATTGTGCGCAGCGAAGCCAATCTGAAACTGCTGGTCCGCGCTGTCAAAGACAGCTCAGAAGTCTCTAGGGCAAAGGAGAAAGACCATGATTCCGACTGATCTGATTGGCTGGGCGATTATCCTGGTGTTTATCATCAGCATTATCAGTAGTGCCGTGCGCGTTCTCTTCGAATACCAGCGCGGTGTCGTTTTCCGCCTTGGTCGTTTCGCCATGGTCAAGGGCCCGGGCTTGCGCTTTGTTATTCCTGTAATCGACAAGATTATCAAAGTCAGCCTACGCACCGTGGCCATGGATGTCCCGCCGCAGGATGTGATCACCAAGGACAACGTCTCGGTCAAGGTCAACGCTGTCATATATTTTCGCGTGGTGGAGCCGGAGAAAGCTCTGATCGAGGTCGAAGACTATCTCTATGCCACCAGCCAACTGGCCCAGACCTCCTTGCGTAGCGTGCTGGGCCAGTGCGAACTCGACGAATTGCTCTCGCACCGCGACCGCATCAACCTGCAGTTGCAGGAGCTCCTCGATCGCCAGACCGACCCCTGGGGGGTCAAGATCTCGAACGTTGAGATCAAGCATGTTGACCTGCCGCAGGAGATGCAACGAGCTATGGCGCGTCAGGCCGAAGCTGAGCGTGAACGGCGCGCCAAAGTCATCCACGCTGAAGGTGAATTCCAGGCATCACAAAAGCTCTCCGACGCCGCCGGGGTAATCTCGAAAGAAAGCGGTGCCCTGCAACTGCGCTTCTTGCAGACGCTGACCGAGATCGCCACCGAGAAAAATTCAACAATCATCTTCCCGGTACCGCTCGACTTGCTTAAACCGTTTCTGGATAGGGAGAGCAAGGATTAATAACGAAGGCGTTCTGATCGGGCACGGGCCTAAGCGTGCAGAACGTTATAAATCCACGTTCCTTACGCTAAAAGAAGGGGGCTGTCTATGAATGAATCGAACCCTTCATCTTCAGATAAGTATTTTATTTTTCGTGATCTGAGACAGGACCGAATCCATAGGGTAAATTTAACGAGATAGTTACCGATTCATGTTTTTGGTGGCAAAGATTCCACTTAACATAAGGGAAAAACCATGGACGTTAAGACATTACAACACAAATTCGACGCAAGCCTGACCAACCTACCCTCCCTCGGCATGGACGTGCACAGCATGGTGGAGGATTTTCGTCGCTACTATACCCACACCCTCGGCCGCGACCGCCACTCGCGGTCGTCCCACTACGCCTACCAGGCCCTGGTGTTGAGCCTGCGAGACCGACTGATGGAGCGCTGGAAGAACACTCGCTACGCCTACGAAGCCGCCGATGCCAGCCACGCCTACTATCTTTCGTTGGAATTCCTGATGGGACGCACCCTGGGTAACGCAGCCCTGAACATCGGGCTTGATGAAACGGCAGAGCTAGCCATGCGCTGTCTGGGATTGGAGCTGGAGGAGCTGGCCGAGAACGAGCACGATGCCGGACTTGGCAACGGTGGTCTGGGCCGTCTTGCAGCCTGCTTCCTCGACAGCTGCGCCACTCTGCAGCTGCCGGTCACCGGCTACGGTATGCGCTACGAGTACGGTATGTTCCGCCAGCTGATAAACAGTGGTGAGCAGGTAGAAGAACCCGACCACTGGTTGCGCGAGGGCAACCCCTGGGAGTTGGAACGACCCGAGTATACCCAGCGCGTGCGCTTTGAAGGGCGCACGGAGTGGGTACGTACCAACGGCAGCAGTCAGCCACGTTGGGTGGAGACCCACGATGTGCTGGCGGTTCCCTACGACGTGCCGATCCCGGGCTACCACAACGGCACCGTTAACACCTTGAGGCTCTGGAAAGCCTGTTCAACCGACGAATTCGACCTCGGTGAGTTCAACGCCGGCCTCTATCCCGAATCGGTGGCGGCCAAAAATTCGGCCGAGCTGATCACCCTGGTTCTCTACCCCAATGACGCCAGTGAGAGTGGCAAAGAGCTGCGCCTGCGCCAGCAATATTTCCTCGCCTCGGCCAGCCTGCAGGACATCCTCGCCCGCTGGGTCGGCACTCACGGTGAGGATTTTACCGACTTTGCGGAAAAGAACCGCTTCCAGCTCAACGACACCCATCCGAGTTGTGCTGTGCCCGAGCTGATGCGCCTGCTCATGGATGAGCATGGACTGGTGTGGGAGGATGCCTGGAAGATCACCAGTGCCACCATGGCCTACACCAACCACACCTTGTTGCCCGAAGCCCTTGAGCGTTGGCCTGTGGCCACTTTCGCCCGGCTGCTGCCGCGTTTACTTGACATCATCTTTGAAATCAACGCTGACTTCCTGGCTGAAGTTGCCAGGCGCTGGCCTGGTGATGCCGAAAGGCAACGCCGCATGTCGATAATAGAGGAAGGTGAAGATCCACAGGTGCGCATGGCCTTCCTCGCCATCGTTGGCAGCTTCTCCGTTAACGGTGTCGCAGCCCTCCACTCACAGCTGCTTATTGAAGGCCTGTTTAACGACTTTTATGCGCTGTGGCCGGAGAAGTTTAACAACAAGACCAACGGCGTCACCCCACGCCGCTGGCTCACCCTATGCAATCCGGACCTCTCCCAGCTGATCACAGATACGATAGGTGATGACTGGACCTCAGACCTCTCCCGGCTGACCAGCCTTGCACAGTTCACTGGCGAAGAGGATTTCTGTAGACGTTGGCGGGATGTGAAACAACAGAACAAGCGTCGACTGGCGCAGATGGTCGAGACAGAATGCGGTGTCACCTTCAACCTTGAGGCGATTTTTGATGTACAGGTCAAGCGTATCCATGAGTACAAGCGACAATTACTCAACGTCCTGCACGTCATTCACCTCTACGATCGTCTTAAGCGGGGAGACGACAGCGACTGGACGCCCCGCTGCGTTCTCATAGGTGGCAAAGCTGCACCCGGCTATTACATGGCAAAGCGCATTATCAAGCTGATCAATAACGTCGCTGCCGTAATCAACAACGATGCGGTCACCAGCGACCGTCTGCGACTCGCTTTTCTGCCCAACTACCGGGTGACAACCATGGAGATCATCACCCCCGGAGCTGACCTCTCGGAGCAGGTTTCCACAGCCGGCAAAGAGGCCTCCGGAACCGGCAACATGAAGTTCATGATGAACGGCGCCTTGACCATCGGCACCCTCGACGGCGCCAATATCGAGATTCGTGAGGAGGTCGGAGCAGAGAACTTCTTCCTCTTCGGTCTCTCAGCTGAAGAGGTGGAAGAGTTACGCGGTCATTTCGACCCCGCGGCAATCATCGCAGCCGACGAAGATCTGCACCGGGTGGTACAACTGATCGAGAGCGGTCACTTTAACCAATTCGAGCCTGGCATCTTCGACCCGATTCTGCATGCAATCACCAGCCCCGACGACCCGTGGATGACAGCAGTCGACTTCCGCAGCTACGTCGATGCCCAACAACAGGTTGCAAAGGCCTATAAAGATAAGGAACAATGGGTCCGCATGAGTATTCTCAACACCGCCGCCAGCGGCCGTTTTTCCTCGGACCGCACGATTGCCGAGTACAATCGGGATATCTGGAAGCTGGAATCGCTGCCGCCGGCAACAGAAGAGCAATGAAACAAACAACGGGGACACACAAATTGTGTGTCCCCATTTTCCTACACTAATCGAGCACAGCCAGGGGAATCAGGATCAAATCGAATTGACCTTCTCCTGCATCTTTAACAGGATAATGCTGAGTCACCATCGGCTTGAAGCCTTCAGCCGTTACCCTGATATGAATATGCGGGCGGCGACTGCCAAACTCAGTTGGAGCATGGCTGGTAAAATAGTAAGTACCGTTCTTGGCGCTAAAGAGAGTGGCCCACCATTCATCTCCGTATCGACCTTCCGGTCCGGTCATCCAGAGTTCTACTGTGGCCGCTGGTATCGGACTGCAATCCTCTGCCGATTTAACCGTCCCAAATAACAGGTAGCCCGTACCGACGCTGTGACGATATGGCGCTCCAGGCTTATAGAAGGGGCCCATTTCATCTTCTACGGTCGGTGCGCATGCATAGGGTTGCCCTGCAGCAGACAAAGGTGCTAACCAAAGAGTGGCAGCTGAAATGAGGAGGAGGATGGGGATTCTTATGAAGCTTTTTTCAAAGGAGATCATCGGTTTTTGCCGCCATGATAAAGTCATTGGCATGTAACCCGGCTATCTTGTGCGTCCACCAGGTCACGGTCACCTTGCCCCACTCAGTCAAGATGGTCGGATGGTGATTTTCTTCTTCAGCGATGGCTCCGACCTGGGTGGTAAACCTTAAAGCCTGTGCGAAGTTTTTAAAACTATAGCTTTTTTGTAAATGATTAACACCAGCAACATCAAGGATTTGCCAACCAGCGAGTTGGGATAGATATTGGGCAATCTCTTCCCGGGTTGCCAATGGGGCACCTGCTCTGCAGATTTCACAGTGTTTAACAGATAAAGAGACCATCACTACTCCCAGTGATCGCCACGGCGCCGTTGCAGCTCGATATCGAGTGATTCTACCCGACCCCGATCGCTGACAAACGAACTGAGCAATAAACTGACCAGGCTGATGATCAGCGAACCGAACAGGGCTGAACCGAAGCCGTCTACCACAAGTCCGCCAATAACGCCCGACGTCATCATCAGCAACAGAGCGTTAATCACAAAAGTGAAGAGACCTAGGGATAAAACATTAATCGGCAGGGTCAAGATGAACAGAATCGGTCGGAAAAAAGCATTCAGAATGCCCAGCACCAGAGCAGCAAAAAGCGCTGAAGCGAAACCGCTGACATGGATCCCGGAGAACAGGTAGGCAGCCGTCATAATAGCAAAGGTGAGAATAAGCCATCTAAGCAAAAGACC
>SBFN01000028.1 GCA_006226895.1 Deltaproteobacteria bacterium
TTGATCACCCCGATCGCCATGGATAAAGAGCTTCGCTTCGCAATCCGCGAAGGTGGCCGTACGGTTGGCGCCGGTGTCGTCAGCGAAATTGTCGAGTAACATCGCTCTTAACTGAATTTTTACAAGATCAGGCGTCCTGCCCGTGAGGGCAGGACGCCGAGGATTAATCAATGCGTGATATCGTGACCCTTGGTTGTACTGACTGTAAACAGCGCAACTACACGACGACCAAGAACAAGAAGAATACTCCCGACAAGTTGGAGTTCAAGAAGTATTGCCGTTTCTGTCGGAAGCATACGGTCCATCGCGAGACCAAGTAAGGCCGACAGCTAGCGTGTGAGATTGTTTGAGGTTGCAGGCCAGTAGCTCTAATGGCTAGAGCACCGGTCTCCAAAACCGGGTGTTGTAGGTTCGAATCCTACCTGGCCTGCCAATTAACTTTAATAATCCTACTAATAGGTTGTGATAGTGAATTTCAAGGTTGGCGAATTTCTCCAGCAGGTCAAAGCGGAGCTGCAAAAGGTCACATGGCCAACCCGTAAGGAAACTTATGGGTCGACGATGGTTGTCATTGTGCTTGTCCTGATGGTTGCGGTTTTCTTGTGGATCGTTGATTCGGCATTGTCGGCAATGATTCAGACCTTGCTCAACTAAGAGACCTGGTGAATCCATGAGCGAGAAGAAGTGGTACGGAGTACATACTTACTCGGGTTACGAGAACAAGGTCAAACTCAACCTTGAGGAACGCATCCGCTCTCTAGGCGCGGAAGAGCTTTTCGGTGAGGTTTTGATCCCCTCGGAGACCGTTGTTGAACTTAAGAATGGTGAGCGCAAAACGTCCACCCGTAAGTTTTTCCCCGGTTATATCCTGGTTCATGTCGAGTTGAATAATGAGACCTGGCATATCGTTAAGGATACGCCAAAGGTTACCGGTTTCGTGGGTGGTGGAACAACGCCTCCACCGATCCCGGATGATGAAGTGGCCAAGATTACTGCGCGCATGGAAGAAGGCGTAGAGAGGCCCAAGCCGAAAGTCGAGTTTGAAGTTGGTGAAACCGTACGGGTTATCGATGGCCCGTTCCTTAATTTCACCGGCATTGTCGAAGACGTTAAACCTGATAAGGCGAAGCTCAAGGTTATGGTCAGCATTTTTGGCCGTGTAACCCCCGTTGAGCTCGAGTTTATTCAGGTTGAGAAGACCAGCTGAACCGCTGGTGGAATATAGTTTTAAAGGAGTCATTTCATGGCCAAAAAGGTTGTTGGACAGATAAAATTGCAGATCCCTGCCGGCAAGGCAAACCCTTCACCACCAGTTGGCCCGGCATTGGGTCAGCACGGTGTGAACATCATGGAGTTCTGCAAGGCTTATAATGCCAGAACGCAGGATCAGGACGGCCTGATTATTCCGGTCATCATTACGGTCTATGCTGACCGCTCCTTTACTTTTATTACCAAAACCCCTCCTGCAGCGGTTCTGTTGCTGAAGGCTGCCAAAATCCCCAAGGGGTCTGGTGTGCCGAATAAGGAAAAGGTCGGTAAAGTCACCAAGGCTCAGGTTGAGGAAATTGCCAAACTCAAGATGCCTGACCTGAATGCATATAACATTGAAGGTGCCATGCGTATCATTGAAGGAACTGCCCGCAGCATGGGCCTTGAGGTTGAAGCTTAATTACTACACGCTGAATGCGGAGAATATAGACAATGGCAACAGGAAAACAGATTAAAGCGTCCAAGGAAAAAGTCGACCGAAACAAGAATTACGAGGTTGACGAGGCTTTGACTCTGGTCAAAGAAACGGCATTCGCCAAATTTGACGAGACGGTTGACGTATCAGTCAAGCTCGGCGTTGACCCTCGTAAGGCAGACCAGATGGTGCGTGGTGCCGTTGTTCTGCCGAATGGCCTGGGGAAGTCAATTCGTGTTTTGGTCTTTGCCAAGGGCGATAAAGCTCTGGAAGCCCAGAACGCTGGCGCCGATCATGTTGGCGGTGACGACCTGGTCGACAAGATCAAGGGCGGATGGTTCGATTTTGATACCGCGATTGCGACTCCTGATATGATGGGAACCGTCGGTAAAATCGGTAAGCTTCTCGGCCCTCGTGGCCTGATGCCAAACCCGAAGGTTGGTACAGTGACTTTTGAGGTGGCCCGCGCTGTTGAAGAAGCCAAGTCCGGTAAGGTTGAGTATCGTGTCGAAAAGGCGGGTATCATCCATGCCCCGGTCGGCAAGGCTTCCTTTGATGCTGATAAGCTCAAGGGCAACCTGCTCACTTTGATGGACGCGATTTTTAAAGCCAAGCCGTCTACTGCCAAAGGGACTTATGTGAAGAAGGTTACCATTTCTTCAACCATGGGCCCTGGTGTCAATGTTGACGTTCCTGATCTGCAGGCACTCGTCAAATAAGTTTGGTGTTACACCATGGCCGTTTTAAGGCCACGGTTTTTCATAAAGGCAACTCCTGGCCACAGACAGCAGGTACCTAGCGGTTTAATGGTACAGCCACCTGCCGAGGCGAGATGGATGGTGTGTGAGACAGATCGTCTCTTCTTCACCTTCTTGAAGGCTAGGATGAAGAGCTTTTAAAAGCTCGGAAATCTACAGGAAAGGAGGAGAGACATTGAATAAGCAAAGCAAAGAAGCTTTAGTCGCGGAATTTTCGGGCAAGCTCAAGGACGCTAAAGCAGCGTTCCTGGCCGATTACCGTGGTCTTGACGTTGACCAGGCCAATGACTTGCGGAACAAGCTCCGTGATGCTGGAGTCGAGTACAGAGTGGTAAAAAACACTCTACTTCGCCTGGCGTCGAAGGGTACTGACTCTGCTTGTCTGGATGAGTACCTGACAGGTCCGACGTCTATAGCCCTGGCTATTGACGATCCGGTTGCGCCGGCTAAGGCACTGGTGGAGTTTGCCAAGCAGAATGAAGCTTTCGAACTGAAGGCAGGCATGCTCGATGGCCAGCTGTTGGCTGTCGCAGACATCAAGGCCCTGGCTGAACTGCCAAGCCGCGATGAATTGCTGGCCAAGATGCTGGGTTCCATGAGTGCTCCGGCGTCCAACTTCGTTGGCGTTCTGGCTGCGGTGCCTCGTACATTTGTACAGGCCCTGTCGGCAATCAAAGATCAAAAAGATGCAGCCTGAGTTCATCTCCGGCTAACCTAATACAAAACTGAACAAATTAATCAGATAAAGAATTACGGAGGATTTAGAACAATGGCTGATATCACAAAAGAGCAAGTAATCGAATTCATCGAAAAGATGAGCGTCCTTGAGCTGGCTGAAATGGTCAAGGAACTGGAAGACAACTCCTGTTGCTGTTGCAGCTGCTGGTCCTGCTGGTGGCGGCGAAGCTGCTGCTGCTGAGAAGGACGAGTTCGACGTCGTGCTTACCGCAATCGGCGATAAGAAAATCAATGTCATCAAGGTTGTCCGTGCAATCACTGGTCTGGGCTTGAAAGAAGCGAAGGACATGGTTGACGGCGCACCTAACACTGTAAAAGAAGGCGCATCCAAAGAAGAAGCCGAGGGCATCAAGACGCAGCTCGAAGAAGCTGGCGCAAGCGTGGAGCTCAAATAGTAGCCCGTCTCGGATAATCACGTCCTAGCCAAGGTCGCCTTGTGCGGCCTTGGCTATTATACATTCAGTTAGCTAGAAGGAGACACCATGGCTTATTCGATTG
>SBFN01000239.1 GCA_006226895.1 Deltaproteobacteria bacterium
CTTTTGGTCACTCCGCAGCTAACCGGACCTGTTTATTTGACCCAGCCCAAGGCCCTCTACCTCTATGCCGACCCTGATCTGGAAGCTCTCTCAGCGGGGCGCAAGATCCTGCTGCGCTGCGGCCCTGAGAATGCGGCCCAGATTAAAACCCTGCTGCACGAATATCGTAAGTTGCTCGCAGGGAGCTGAAATTGCCCCGAGAGCAACAGATTGCTAATCTGTTGCTCTTTTTGTTGAGATGTTTTTGACTTTGATCTCGATTGCTTTCTTCCCGTTGAGTGCCGCCGAACAGAATGAAATTAATCCGAAAAACGAAGAAAAATTGTCTGAGCGACAGCGAGTTTTTTTCTTCGCGGATTGATTTTATGGCGTGAGGGGATCCGTGATTGCCGCAGGCAATTAGGGACAAACGGAGGGCGTGTTTCTTTGCTTACTTTCTTTTGCACGAGCAAAGAAAGTGAGGCGGCAGCCGGCCGCGACCGGCACCACTCAATGGAGGGCAGGGCACTACCTTGCCAGAATTCTCCAAGCTTACAGAACGGAGGGTGTTCGCAATAGACCTCACCCCTTTCAGAGAAAAGACCTAAACTAAAACCCAGGGGTTGCGCCCCCTGTCGTCGCCTTACTCTTTTTGCTCGCACAAAATGAGTAAGCAGAAAAATGCGCCCCAATGCCTTGCCCGCTGCGCGGGTCCCCGATGACGAAAAGATGAACGTCGGCAGTGCGAAAACTCGGCTAACGCCTCAAACAGTTCGCCCTGCTGATCGCCATTAATCCATTCGTCATCGGCGGCGGCAACAGGGGTGAAAAACCAGGCAACTTCAGGCAAAGCCACAAGCGAGGGTCATAAAAAACAGAGCAACAGATTAGCAATCTGTTGCTCTCAGAACATCTTCTGCGCGACAACGCCGGCAATCAGCACCATCCCGAACTCTATCAGCAGCCCTTTTCGGGCTTATCTTTTTCCAACCAGGTTACGAGTCCATCCCCGAACAGGGACAATCGCGATCAGGCCGCCTGCTGCTTCAGGAGGTAACGCCCGACCCAGTTCTTGGAGAACTGGAAAGCAGTTCGCCCACAACGCTTGCTTTTATCGCGCGACCATTTCACCGCATCCTGCTCAAGCTCAGGAGACCAGGGGATTTCGACGTTCCGTTCACGCGCCTGGCGCTCAACACAGAGCCGGACGGCATCAAGGTAACGCTCCTGGCTGAACACGTGGAACGGAATCCACAGACCGAAACGGTCGGAAAGTGAGACCTTCTCCTCCATCGCCTCGCTCTGCTGCAATTCCCCTTTGACGTATTTACCGCCGAGATGATCGGATTCGTATTCAGGCAACAAGTGGCGACGGTTCGAGGTCACGTAGATCAGCACGTTCTCCGGTGCCGAATAGACCGAGCCATCGAGCGCACTCTTCAGCATCTTGTAGCTCAGCTCGCCGACCTCGAAGGTCAGATCGTCGCAGAGCAGAATAAACCGATAAGGCTCGTTCTCTACCGCGGCAAAGATCTCCGACAGATAGATCAGGTCCTCCTTCTCCACCTGGATGACGCGCAAACCATCGGCGGCGTACTCATTGAGCAGAGCCTTAACCAGAGAAGATTTACCGGTCCCGCGCGATCCCCAGAGCAGCGAATTGTTGGCGGGCAAGCCGGCAAGGAACTGCCGGGTATTATCGATCATAATTCCCTTCTGGTCTTCAACACCGAGAAGTTCATCAAGAGTAGTGGTGTCGGTCACTTTGACCGGCTCAAGGAAGCCGGAAAAGGAATGACGGCGCCAATTGGCTGCAGAGCAGGTCGACCAATCGACCGGCTTGCACGCCTTGGGCAGCAACTGTTCTACGGAGCTGAGAACACGCTCCAACTGGGCAACAACTTCGGGTTTCAGCATCATCTTGTTCATCTCTCTTTCTTTCTACAGGCCATTCAAAGTGACTTAAAAGCGTTTCTGTATACGTTACCCAAAGGGTTGAAGTCAAATTTTAATCATCTTTTACGCCAACTTACGCGCCGGAAGTGTTGCACCTTTCTCCAGCTAAGGTTATGCTCGACAAAGACTAGAGAGCACAACAAAGGCCTCTAAACGTGGAGAACCTTTATGGATATTTTCGCCAAGCTGGCCGCAACCACCCTCAAAGAGAATCGTGAAGGAGAGCTGCCCGACTTCATCGTGCCGCTACTAATGAAGGTCGCCGGGAATCCGGCTGAGTTCGCTGGCCGCGAAGCTCTGGTCGAAGAGCTCATCTTGCGCGTCGAGCAGTACGAGACCTGGTCCGAGATGTGCTGCGAAAAACAGGGCTTCAGCCTCGAAGACATCCATCGCACCCTCGACCGTCTCAAGGTCAGATACTAAAGCAAGCCAACCCGGCCAGGTTACAGGGCCAGCTACGATTGTCCATGCTGATCATTCACGACGAAATCATCCGACACCTGCCACGCAATGGTGAGTCCCGACGCCTTTTTCACGGTCGGGGGCACTGCTTTGCCGGTTATGAAGATCTACTGATTGACTACTTCTTCCCTGTTGTCATGGTCACGCTCTACCAGAAGCGTCCGCAAGTCTGGCTGGAGGAACTGACCGAAATGCTGATCTCAATCCTGCCTGAACAACCCCAGACGATTCTCCTGCAGGAACGCTTTCTTGCCAATGGACCAAGCCGACTGCTGTATGGGGCAATGCCTGAAGATATAGAAGCCCGGGAAGCGGCTCTCTCTTTTCGCCTGCGTCTCGGCGAGGCGCAGAATATCGGATTCTTCCCGGACATGGCAGCAGGGCGCAAACTGGTTCGCGAGCGCGCTACGGACAAGCGCGTGCTCAACCTCTTTGCCTACAGCTGCAGCTTTTCTGTTGCAGCCCTGGCCGGAGGTGCGACCCAGGTCGTCAACCTCGACATGAACCGCGGCGCCCTGGAGCTTGGCAAACGCAACCACCAGCTCAACAACATAGATCTACGCAAGGCCAGCTTTCTCCCCCTGGAGTTCTTCCGCAGCCTCAGCAAACTGAAGAAGATCGGCCCTTTCGACCTGGCGATCTGTGACCCGCCAGCCGCTCAGGGGAAAAGCTTCACCGCTGAGAAGCACTGGCCAAAACTGGTGCGCACCCTCCCAAAACTGGTCAGCTCCGGTGGTGAAGTCCTGGCTTGTCTCAACGCCCCCCACCTCGGCCCTGACTATCTCGACGACCTGTTTGCCGAAATCATCCCTGCCGCTGAAAAACTTGGACTGTTTACTCCGGGAGAAGATTTTCCCGAAGCTGACCTGGCGCGCGGCGTCACTCTGCATCTTTACCGTCTACCCTGAACTGTCTTTCAGACAAAACGAAAGACAACCTAAACCATTAATGAACGCAAAGGCGCAGAGGAAGGAAAAACGCCAACGCCTGGTCATGATCGGTATTTCCCTGCGATCTCTGCGCCTTTGCGTGAGTCAGCTTTTTCTTTTAGAATCGTTATTTTTTTCAACGAATTATGCTAGTCTGGCCTGCACAAATTCTGCAATTAAAGGACGGCAACTCCTGTCATGACGACAGCAACTTCCCAGCTTGGCAAATTTTATCGTAGCCTCTTTACCCTGCTCCTGATGTTGCTGGTTCTAACCGCCTGCAGTACGCCACAAATGCAGAGGGGCAAGACCGAAACCACTCCATCCGAAGACCCAATCTCCGCCCTGCTCAAAGAGACGCCGCACCATAAAAATGAAGGGGCACAGAAAACAGTGCCCCTCGAAAAGATGGGTTATTCGATCCAGGTCGGTGCCTTTGCCAACCTCGACAACGCCGTGCGCCTGGAACGCCTTCTTGAATCGCGAGGCATAGACGCCTACTACTTCCGCCATGAGTCAGGCCTTTACAAGGTTCGCTTTGGCAATCACAGCACCTACAAGCCGGCCCGCGCCGAAGCCGAACGGTTACAAGCCCAGAGCTTGATCGATACATTTTTCATCGTCTTCCCCGAGGACTATACCGCCGCCCGCATCAAGAAGAGCGGCAAGGGCAACCTGCGTGACGAGCTGGTTAAAACGGCCAAGCGTTTCATCGGCATCCCCTACCGCTGGGGCGGCACCACCGCCAAGAACGGTTTTGACTGCAGTGGCCTGACGATGGTCTCTTACCGGCTGAACGGCCTCAACCTGCCACGCGTCTCACGCAGCCAGTTCAAGGCAGGCAAGTGGGTCTCGAAGAAAAAGCTGCAACCGGGAGACCTGGTTTTCTTCGCCACCAAGGGTGGCACGCGAGTCACCCACGTCGGCATGTATGTCGGTGGCGGCAACTTCATCCACGCCCCCCGAACCGGAAAAAACGTGCGCATCGAAAAACTTTCGAACGCGTTCTTTGCAAAAACATACATGGGCGGCAGGACCTATCTTTAGGGGATGGGGACTGGTAAACCTTCAGAACCTTGATAATTTTGACAAGCCTTTTCACGCCGCGTGCTACACGCCACAGGGGTTCAAATGACACAGCAGGTCTCCAGAAAAGCGACCCTCCTGGTGGTCTGCACCGCCCACTTCCTGATGCCCTTCATGATGTCTGCGGTCGGTGTTGCGCTGCCTGTCATCGGTCGTGATTTCAACGCCAGCGCCATGCAGCTAGGTCTGGTGGAAACCACTTATGTCCTTTCGGCGTCGATTTTTCTTCTGGCCATGGGCCGTATGGGCGACATCTACGGCCGTCGCCGCATCTTCCAATACGGTATCGTCGTTTTTACCCTCGCCGGAGGACTGCTCTCCCAGGCCTGGTCGATTGAATCGATGATTGTCATGCGCTTCCTACAGGGCATGGGCGGTTCCATGGTTATGGCGACCACCTTCGCTATCGTCGTCTCAGTGTTCCCTGCCGAAGAACGCGGCAAGGCCCTCGGTATCGCCGTAGCCAGCGTCTACGCCGGCATATCCTGCGGGCCTTTTTTCGGCGGGGCTCTGGTCACCGCTTTCGGTTGGCGTTCCATCTTCTATCTTGCAGTTCCTCTCGGCATGATCACTTTTGCCGTGAGCTGCGCCAAACTGCGTGGTGAATGGGCCGAAGCCAAGGGAGAGCCTTTCGACTGGCGCGGCAGCCTGGTTTACGCGGCTGCGATTCTGCTACTGATCTGCGGAGCCTCGAATCTGGACGAAGGCCTCTGGGCCTGGCTGCTGGCACTGTGCGGTACAGCGGGCTTGATCCACTTTCTGATTCTTGAATCACACACCGAGTTTCCCGTTCTCAATGTCAACCTGTTGCGCAGCAACCGGGTGTTTGCCTTCTCCAACCTGGCGGCCATGCTCAATTACGCCGCAACCTTCGGGGTCACTTTTTTCCTGAGTCTCTACCTGCAATACGTCAAAGGCTTGAACCCCCGCGAGGCTGGAACCATTCTTATCATTCAACCAATCGTGCAGGCGGCCTTCTCACCGCTATGCGGACGGCTTGCCGACCGCTTCTCTGCAGCCACGGTGGCAACCATAGGCATGGGCCTTTGTGCCGCCGGCCTCGCCATCGCCGCAGGCATCACGGCCACAACTTCGATTTTGCTGATCATGGTGATGCTGACGACCCTGGGCCTCGGCTTTGCGCTCTTTTCCTCACCAAATATCAGCGTCATCATGGGCAGCGTCCCTCCCCGCTACCTTGGTGTCGCCTCCGGCCTCAACAGCACCATGCGAACCCTGGGCATGATGGGCAGCATGACCATAATCACCATCATCTTCTCTATCTTCATGGCTGACCATGCCGTGACCCCGCAAACCCAACCCCAGTTCCTCACCAGCATGCACACCGCACTCTTAACCTTCTCGGCCCTCTGCATCGTCGGCATCGTCTTCTCAATTGCCCGCATTAAAAAGCAACCTGACCAGAAATAATCGCCCTCCCCGGCAAAATGCACTGCAACAAATCGCGACAAACCAGAAAAACTCGGTAAGATTAAAGTGATATTTTACCGACAGACTTAACTTCCGGAAATGCGATGAAGAACCAGAAACCGGAGATATCTCCACTCTTTCTCAGCCAGTTTGAAGTTGACGAAACCGTACCCTTCCAGCGCCACCTGAACCGACTCGAAGTCGAAATCGGCCAGGAAGACTACAGCCGGCTGAAGCGGGTTGAGTTGCTTGATGAGGTCCCGAACGAAGTCACCTTTGCCAGCATGACAGAGATCACCGAGCGCCTGCTGAAAAGCACCCAGAACAATTACAACCGTGAGCTTTTAAAACGTCTGCAGGCCCGTATCTACCTCGACCCCATCCACTATTCCATCTACTACCGACTTCCGGATCGCTGCCTGCGCTTCGTAGCGACCTGGCGCAAGGAAGTCCTGCAGCGCTTCTTTACCGAAATCCCGATTAGCGATTCCGGTTGGCATCCCTGCGTCCATGCCCTGCCTGGATTTGAAGGGCGCTTTCTACCGGACGCCGCAGGTGGCGTCCTGCTCCTGCGCAACCTGCAGCATGACGACCGTCAGCAGCGCCCTCTGATCACAGCGAGCCACGGCCCTTACGATCCGCACACCCTCGAGGTGACCCTCTACTTCCTACGCACCGGCAAAGGCGGCTCGGCGATCATCAACCTCGGCTTTGCCGGTCGCGAGCCCTTAACCGATGAGAATCTTGCTCAACTGGAAAGCTGGGGGGTCCCACTCAACCCGAGCAATATAGACGTCATCTATCCCTACGTTGATGAGCACGGCCATCCTTACTGCTACAAACTTGAAGAAGGCTTGCCCGGCTATGTTGCCGCGCTGGAGATCAGCTTGCCGGACCTGGTGATCGACATTCATGGTTGCGTGGGAACGTTCAGTGAAGATCGCCGCGTCGTGGTCGGTCTCGGCGGCCTGCCGCCCTTCCGGATCCCCGAGCAACTCGGAGAACTGCACCGCAAAAAAGACGTCTTCTATCTGCAACCTCATAACGAGATGCGGCAGGGTCTGACGTTGGTGCGAGACCTCTCCGAAGAGATGTACGTACAGTTCTGTGCCGACACGCATCACTGTTACAACTTCGCTCTGCTCGGCGGCATGCAGCTACTCGGCACACAGATCGATCCGCGTTTCGACACCGACAGCCTGCTCGAGGCTGAAGAGCGGGCCTTTTTGCCGAATGAAGACCTGCGCTGGCTGCCGGGCGCCGGGGCCAACGCTCTGCAGCGTATCGCCGCGCACAAGCTCAACCCGAGAGCCCAGTGCCTGCACGTCGAAATCCCCACTGCGGTACGCCGTAAGATGGTGCTCAAACTGCGATCCCTGGAGATTGAATCTTCGCTTGATGCCAGTGGGCTGTAACTAAGGAGTTGATTGAATTTGTGTTACTCAACCCGGCACTAAAAAGGCCCTTCGATGAGGACTTCAAGAAGGCTGCGTGATCAACAAAGGCGACAACGACCTTGATACCCACCGAGAAGGACTTGTAGCAATACTTATAGAAAAGCCACAACCCACGAAAGTAATCTGGGTCATTTTAGTCTTGTATATCGTGACATTTAATCAAGCTATAAATTAGAATTGAAATTAAACTCATAAAGTACATTTTTTTGATTTTAATTGCAGAAGTGGTGACAATAATCGTGAGCCAATAAGAAAGCGTAAAGTGTGATGGGCGGTAAGCGAAAAGAACTCTTCTACATCTGCTTTTTTCTGCTTTTTGTAGCGGTTGGGTGTACGCAGACACTGTTCAAGCCGAGAGCCCTGGATAATGCCGCTCTTGAAACCCGATCGACTGTTAAAAGTCTACTGCAAAAAGCGCCCGATGGTGAGCGAACACTGGCACCAGAGCCACTTTGGCTGGCCACCCTGGAACCCCAGAAAGAGCTCACTTTTCTCGGCGTAACGGGTGAAGATGATCATACCTATGGTGCTCTACTCGAGATCGACCTAAGCAACGAGCGGCTGCGTTACCTCCCTCTCCCGGCTGATGCCCCCCCCCTTTCCATTCTGGCAAAACCGGAGCAGCGTGCTGCTCTGGAAGAATTGGTCGCAGCCTGGCCTGAAGGAAGGGGGCATTTAGTCGAACCTCTGGTCAGAGACATCCCTCTGCATAAGGTAAGCGAGCGACTCACCTTTCCAATTCCGCAACCCAAGCAAATTTTCGCGGTGGCCGCCAATTATCCCAGCCATCTGTTCACCGACCT